>DATMMZ010000103.1:0-5134 GCA_035569455.1 Mycobacterium sp.
GCGAACACCGGTGGCGCGGTGCGCGCGGGCGTCTTGGGCAGTTTGTCGTTGACCAGTTCGCCCACCGCAAGGAGGCTGAGGATGATGACCGTGATGATGTTGCCCATCCAGGATGCCCAGGTGCCGTGCAAATTGATCCAGCCGAGGAAGGCGGCCCAGGAGACCACGGCGGGAGCCGTCAGAGAACGCAATCCGGCGATTACACCGATCAATAAAGCCATCAGTAGGGCGAGTAAATGTGTTTGCGTCATGGCGACCCTCCTGGGGTATGAAACAGTCCGGTCATCACCGGGGACGCTAACACAGCGATGGCCCGAACGCGCGGACGTGTGATCAGAATCGGCAGAACCGGATATCTGAAGCCAGAATCGCTTTGGCCCCGATGGCGGCGAGCTCATCCATGATCTCGTTGACGCCCCGGCGGGGCACCAGTGCGCGGATCGCGACCCAGTCCGGGTCGGCGAGCGGTGCGATGGTCGGTGACTCCAGTCCCGGCGTGATCGACGTGGCCTTGTCCAGCAACGAGCGCGGGCAGTCGTAATCCAGCATCAGATACTGCTGACCAAACACCACACCTTGCACCCGGGCGACCAGTTGATCGCGCGCCGCGGTGACCTCGCCCTGGTCGTGGCCGCCCCGATCGGCGCGCTCGATCAATACCGCCTCCGAATCACACAGCGGCTCACCAAAGGCCACCAGATCATGCATGCTCAGGGTGCGGCCCGACCCCACCACGTCGGCGATGGCGTCCGCCACCCCAAGTTGGACCGAGATCTCCACGGCCCCGTCGAGTCTGATTACCGTCGCTTCAATACCCCTGGCGGCCAGATCTTTTTGGACCAGATTCGGGTAGGCGCTGGCGATCCGCTTTCCGGCCAGGTCGGCCGTCGTCCAGTCACGCCCGGCGGGGCCCGCGTAACGGAAGCTGGACGACCCGAAACCCAGCGCCAGGCGTTCGCGCACCGGCGCACCGGAATCGAGCACCAGGTCCCGTCCGGTGATGCCGAAGTCCAGCTCCCCCGAACCGACATAGATGGCAATGTCTTTGGGCCGCAAGAAGAAGAACTCGACATGGTTGAGCGGGTCGATGATGGTCAGGTCCTTGGGATCAGTGCGGCGCCGGTAGCCGGCCTCCGAGAGTATTTCGGTGGCAGGCTCGCTCAGCGCGCCTTTGTTGGGAACCGCGACCCGCAGCATGCTCACAGCTTCCGGTAGATGTCATCGAGGGACAAACCGCGCGAGATCATCAACACCTGCGTCCAGTACAGCAACTGGCTGATCTCCTCGGCCAACGCCTCGTTGGGTTCGTGTTCGGCGGCCAGCCAGACCTCGCCGGCCTCCTCCAGAATCTTCTTGCCCAGCGCATGTATCCCGGCGTCCAGTGCCGCGACCGTGGCGCTGCCGGCCGGCCGGGCGCGGGCACGTTCGCCGAGTTCGGCGAACAGATCCTCGAAGGTCTTCACGGCCAGCGATTGTTTCACGTGCCAGCGAGCAAAGTCACGGCGGTTTCTTTGCCGCCGTACGGTGAGGCATGCAGTTCTCTGAAATCGCGGTCGACGTCGACGGCCCCCGCGGCGACATCACGCTGAATCGCCCAGCGAAGCTGAATCCACTCAGCACCACCACCCTGAACGAATTAGTCTCTGCCGCACGGTATCTCGACACACTGGCAGAGGTGAAAGTTGTGGTGGTGGCCGGCAACGGCCGGGCCTTCAGCGCCGGCGCGGACCTTGCGTCATTCACGACAGCCGAATCATCCGCCGCCGTGGCACGTGATGCGGCCGATGCCGGGCGTCGGATGGCTGAGGCCATCGAAGCGATGCGGGCGGTGACTATCGCCAAGATCCACGGCCATTGCGTCGGGGGTGGCGTCGTGCTGGCCTCAGCCTGCGACTTGCGTATCGCCGCCGACGACACGCGCTTCTCGATCCCGGAAGTCGACCTGGGCATTCCGCTTGCCTGGGGAGGAATCCCCCGCCTGGTGCGGGAGATCGGCCCGGCCAGGACCAAGGAACTGGTGATGACCTGTCGGCCCTTCGGTGCCGCCGAAGCCCTTGCTGCAGGCTTTCTGAACCGGACGGTTCCCGCCTCCGACCTCGCCGGCGCGGTCGATGAACTGGTCGGGCAGCTGACCGGCAAGTCTGCTCTCACGCTGACTGCCACCAAGCGTCATACCAACGCCGTCACCGAATCCATGGTCGGCACCGTGCGGGCGTGGAATGACGCCGACTCGCTGGTCACCGCGTTGCGCGATCCTGAGTCGCGCGCCGCGGGTGCGGCCTACCTGAAGGGATTAGGACGCTAACCCCTGGGTCTCAGACGTTGAAGTACTTGGCCTCTCCGAGCATTGCTTCACGAAATGCCTTGGAGCCGTTGGCGTTCGTGCGCTCGCCGATGATCAGCACCGACGCGTCCTGGTGTAACGGGATGGCGGTGTACAGCGAGGAGACCGACGGTTCGCGGATCACCGTTCGCTCGGGGCCGTCGACACTGCCGGGACCGCGGGGATCTGCAACCGCAGAAGGGCGCGATGTGCGGGTGGTGCAGCTTCAAGGAGCACTGCTCTGAGTTCGGCGGCACCGTGCTCGCGCGACCCGTCGACGAACACGCGTCGGGTCCGTCGAGCACTGGGACTTGGTCCTGCACGACCAGGACGGTGCATCCAGCGGTCTCGGCTGACTTGGCACCGGTGTTGGAGTCCTCGATCGCCAAGCACGATGCCGTCTCGGCGGCCAGTGCGAACTCAACCAACGTAGGGCTCAGTCCTCCGGGTTGTAGCCGAGGTTGGGGCCGAGCCAGCGCTCGGCTTCCGGCAGGGTCCAGCCCTTGCGCTTCGCGTAGTCGGCGACCTGGTCCTGGGCCATCCGGCCGACCACGAAGTACTGCGACTGCGGGTGCGAGAAATACCAGCCACTGACGGCAGCACCGGGCCACATCGCCATCGACTCGGTCAGCTCGATGCCGGTCCGCTCCCGGACGTCCATCAACTTCCAGAGCGTCACCTTCTCCGTGTGCTCCGGGCAGGCCGGGTAGCCGGGGGCAGGGCGGATTCCGACGTACTTCTCACCGATGAGTGCCTCGTTGTCCAGCTGCTCGTCCGGCTGGAATCCCCAGAGCTCCTTGCGGACCCGTTGGTGCATCCGTTCGGCGAAAGCCTCTGCCAGCCGGTCGGCGATCGACTCCAGCAGGATCGCGCTGTAGTCGTCGTTGGCTGCCTTGAACTCAGCGATCTTGTCCTGGCTGCCGAGCCCCGTGGTGACGGCGAAGGCGCCGACGTAGTCAGCCAGACCGGTGTCCTTGGGCGCGATGTAGTCGCCCAGCGACCGGTTCGGGATGCCGTCCCGGTGCTCGCCCTGCTGGCGCAGGTTGTGCAACGTGGTCAGCACCTCGGTACGGGTCTCGTCGGTGTAGACCTCGATGTCGTCGCCGACCGCGTTCGCCGGGAAGAAGCCGATCACGCCGTTCGCAGTCAGCCACTTCTCCTTGATCAGGGTGTCGAGCATCTCCTGGGCGTCGTCGTACAGCTTGCGGGCGGTCTCGCCCGAGACCGGGTTGTTGAGGATGTCGGGGAACCTGCCCTTCATCTCCCAGGCGTTGAAGAACGGCTGCCAGTCGATGTACTCGCGCAGCTCGGCAAGGTCGTAGTCATCGAACTCCCGCACGCCGATGCCCTGGGCGGGCACCGGCGGCGTGTAGCCGTCCCACTCGATCGGCGTCCGGTTCGCGCGGGCCTTCTCCAGCGTCAGCATCGGCCGCTCGTTCTTCTGGGCGTGCCGTTCGCGCAGGGCTGCATAGTCGGTCTCGGTGGCCTCCAGCAGGGCTGGACGCTGCTTGTCGTCGAGGAGCGCAGCAGCGACCGGCACCGAGCGGGACGCGTCCTTGACCCAGACCACGGGACCGCTACGACGCGGCGACACCTTCACCGCCGTGTGGGCGCGCGAGGTGGTCGCGCCACCGATCAGCAGCGGGATCTCCAGCCCCTCACGTTCCATTTCGACGGCGAAGTTGACCATCTCGTCCAGGGACGGAGTGATCAGGCCGGACAGCCCGATGATGTCGGCGCTGTGCTCCTTCGCTGCGTCCAGGATCTTCTGGGCAGGCACCATCACACCGAGGTCGATTACTTCGTAGTTGTTGCACTGTAGGACGACCCCGACGATGTTCTTGCCGATGTCGTGGACATCGCCCTTCACCGTCGCCATGATGATCGTGCCGTTGGTGTCCTTATTCGCGGCGGCACCGGACTGTTCCTTCTCCGCCTCGATGTACGGCAGCAGGTACGCCACAGCCTTCTTCATCACCCTGGCCGACTTCACGACCTGGGGCAGGAACATCTTGCCTGCGCCGAAGAGGTCACCGACGACGTTCATGCCGTCCATCAGCGGGCCCTCGATCACCTCGATCGGCCGACCACCTGCGGCGGCGATCTCGGCTCGCAATTCCTCGGTATCGGCATCGACGTGGGCGTCGATGCCCTTGACCAGGGCGTGCGTGATCCGCTCGCGGACCGGGAGGCTGCGCCACTCGGCTGCCATCGGGTCCTCGGCCTTCTCAGAGCTGTTGAACCGTTCAGCGATTTCCAGAAGCCTTTCGGCCGCATCCTCGCGACGGTTCAGGACGACGTCCTCGATTCGGTCCCGCAGCTCGGGGTCGATCGAGTCGTAGGGCACCAACGCGCCGGCGTTGACGATGCCCATATCCAGGCCGGCCTTGATGGCGTGGAACAGGAACACCGCGTGGATCGCCTCCCGGACGGGGTTGTTGCCCCGGAATGAGAACGACACGTTCGAGATACCGCCGGAGATGTGCACCCCGGGAAGGTTTTCCTTGATCCAGGCGCACGCCTCGATGAAGTCGATCCCGTAGGTGGCGTGCTCCTCGATACCGGTCGCCAGCGCGAAGCAGTTCGGGTCGAAGATGATGTCCTCGGCCGGGAAGCCGACCTCTTCGGTCAGGATCCGGTAGGCGCGCCCGCAGATCTCCTTGCGTCGCCCCAGGTTGTCGGCCTGACCCTGCTCGTCGAAGGCCATCACGACGACGGCGGCGCCGTACTTGCGGCACAGCCGTGCCTCGCGGATGAACTTCTCCTCGCCCTCCTTCATGGAGATCGAGTTGACGATCGGCTTGCCCTGCA
>DATMMZ010000104.1:0-4726 GCA_035569455.1 Mycobacterium sp.
TGCTGCACCGACTCGGGGTCGACTACACCGCACTCATGACCCCGGTGTTCGAGGTACATCGCAGCCCGACCGGGGAGTTGCTCAGCGTCGAGCCGAAAGCGCCTGGTACGCCGCAATACGTCGGCGAGGCCTGGATACACATGCAGCTGTCGCCTTCCGTCGATAGCAAGACCCTCGCCGAGGTCGAACGGCTACTGCCCAAGGTGCTGTCCGACGTCCAACTGGTCGCCGCCGACGCGGCCGCGATCATCGCCACGCTGAGCGACTTGGCCGCAGACGTCGACGCCAACACCGACGACCACTATGCAGCGCCTGACCGCGAGGATGTCGCGGCGCTGCTTCGCTGGTTGGGCAACGGGAATTTCCTGCTGCTGGGCTACCAGCGGTGCCGGGTGCATGACAGCCTGGTCTCCGCTGACGGGTCAAGCGGCCTCGGCGTCATGCGCGCCCGCACCGTCTCCCGCCCCCGGCTGACCGACGATGACAAGCTGCTGGTCTTAGCCCAAGCCGCCGTTGGCAGCTATCTTCGCTATGGCGCCTACCCGTATGTCATCGCGGTCCGCGAATACACCGACGCCGGGGTCATCGAGCACCGCTTCGTCGGGCTCTTCACGGTCACCGCCATGAACGCCGACGTCCTGGAGATCCCGTCGATCTCGCGCAGGGTCCGCGAGGCGCTCGCGATGGCCGACAGCGACCCCGTCCACCCGGGCCAGCTGCTGCTCGACGTCATCCAGACCGTCCCGCGCTCTGAGCTCTTCACGCTGAGCGCCGAACGGCTTTTCACGATGGCCAAAGCTGTGGTGGACCTAGGATCCCAACGGCGCGCGTTGTTGTTCCTGCGCGCCGATAGGCTGCAGTACTTCGTCTCGTGCCTGGTCTATGTGCCCCGCGATCGCTACACGACGTCGGTACGTTTGCAGATCGAGGACATCCTTGTCCGCGAGTTCGGTGGGACGCGACTGGAGTTCACCGCTCGCGTCAGTGAATCACCTTGGGCACTAATGCATTTCATGGTCCGGCTGCCCGAGGGGGACTCTGCCTTCGCCCCTGGCTCGGTCGACGTCTCGGAAGCCAACCGGATCCGGATCCAGGGGCTGCTGAGCGAAGCCGCGCAAACCTGGGCCGATCGCCTGATCGCCGCCGCCGCAACCGGCCCCATCGGCTACGCCAAGGCCGAGCATTACGCCGGCGCCTTCTCCGAGGCCTACAAGCAGATCGTCACCCCGGGCGCCGCGATTGACGACATCAAAATCATCGAAGAGCTGACCGATGATTCGGTCAAGCTGGTGTTGTCCGAACGCGATGAGCAAGGGGTCGCCCGGCTGACCTGGTTTCTGGGTGGACGCGCCGCTTCACTGAGCCAGCTGCTCCCGATGCTGCAAAGCATGGGCGTGGTAGTGCTCGAGGAGCGACCTTTCACAGTCACTCGGCCAGACGGGTTTCCGGTGTGGATCTACCAGTTCAGGATCTCGCCGCACCCGACCATCCCGCTGGAGTCCACAACGGCCGAGCGGGACGCTACTGCAACACGATTCGCCGACGCGGTCACCGCGATCTGGCAGGGCCGCGTCGAGATCGACCGGTTCAACGAGCTGGTAATGCGCGCGAACCTGACCTGGCAGCAGGTCGTGCTCCTGCGCGCCTTTGCGAAATACCTACGGCAGGTGAACTTCCCCTACAGCCAGTCCTACATCGAATCCGTACTTAACGACCACCCCTCGACCGCGCGATCGCTGGTCACATTGTTCGAAGCCCTTTTCGACCCCAACCCGTCGGGTTCGCCGGCCAGCCGCGACGCACAAGAGGCCGCTGCCGCGGTCGCTGCCGACATCGACGCGCTGGTCAGCCTGGACACCGACCGCATCCTGCGTTCGTTCGCGTCACTGGTACAGGCCACGTTGCGGACCAATTACTTTGTGACACGCGAGGGTTCGGCCCGGGCCCGCAATGTATTGGCGGTCAAGCTCGACGCCCAGCTGGTCGACGAGCTTCCACTGCCGCGTCCCAAGTACGAGATCTTCGTGTATTCACCTCGCGTCGAAGGCGTGCACCTGAGGTTCGGGCCGGTGGCGCGTGGCGGGCTGCGCTGGTCAGACCGCCGAGATGATTTCCGCACCGAGATCCTCGGTCTGGTCAAGGCGCAAGCGGTGAAGAACGCCGTCATCGTGCCGGTCGGGGCCAAGGGCGGGTTCGTCCTCAAGCGGCCGCCGCTGCCCACCGGCGACCCCGCCGTCGACCGCGATGCCACCCGCGCCGAAGGCGTGGCCTGCTATCAGCTCTTCATCTCCGGCTTGCTGGACGTCACCGACAACGTCGACCACGCAACCGGAAAAGTCAGCCCCCCACCCGAAGTGGTGCGGCGTGATGGCGACGACGCCTACCTGGTGGTGGCCGCGGACAAAGGCACCGCCACCTTCTCCGACATCGCCAACGATGTCGCCAAGTCCTACGGATTCTGGCTGGGCGACGCGTTCGCGTCCGGCGGATCGGTCGGCTACGACCACAAGGCCATGGGCATCACCGCCAAGGGCGCGTGGGAGGCCGTCAAACGACACTTCCGCGAGATGGGGGTTGACACCCAGACCGAGGACTTCACCGTGGTGGGCATCGGCGACATGAGCGGCGACGTGTTCGGTAACGGCATGCTGTTGAGCAAGCACATCAGGCTGATCGCCGCCTTCGATCACCGGCACGTCTTCCTCGACCCGGACCCCGACGCCGCGGCTTCGTGGCGGGAACGGCAGCGGATGTTCGACCTGCCCCGGTCCAGCTGGGACGACTACGACAAGTCTTTGATCAGCGAGGGCGGCGGGGTATACAGCCGCGAGCACAAGACCGTCCCGGTCAGCGAGCAGGTTCGCGCCGCGCTCGGCATCGACGATGACGTCGCCGAAATGGCCCCACCCAACCTGATCAAGGCCATTCTGCAGGCGTCGGTGGATCTGCTGTTCAACGGCGGCATCGGCACCTACATCAAGGCAGAATCTGAGTCCGATGCCGATGTCGGTGACCGCGCCAACGATCCGGTGCGGGTCAACGCGAATCAGGTGCGCGCCAAGGTGATCGGCGAAGGCGGCAACCTCGGGGTGACCGCATTGGGCCGCGTCGAGTTCGATCTGTCGGGCGGGCGGATCAATACCGACGCGCTGGACAACTCCGCCGGCGTGGACTGTTCGGACCACGAGGTCAACATCAAGATCCTGATCGACTCGCTGGTCACCGCCGGCAAGGTCAAGATCGAGGAACGCAAACAGCTGCTGGAGTCGATGACCGACGAGGTCGCGCAACTGGTGCTTACCGACAACGAGGACCAGAACGACCTGATCGGTACGAGCCGCGCCAACGCGCCCAGCTTGCTCCCGGTGCACGCGATGCAGATCAAGTACCTGGTGGAGGAACGCGGCCTCAACCGCGAATTAGAGGCGTTGCCGTCGGAGAAAGAGATTAACCGGCGAACCGAGGCCGGTATCGGGCTCACCTCTCCCGAGCTCTCAACGTTGATGGCGCACGTCAAGCTGGGGCTCAAAGAACAGATGCTGGAAACCGAACTGCCGGATCAGGATGTGTTCGCGTCCAGGTTGCCCCAATACTTCCCGACGCCGCTGCGGGAACGGTTCACGCCGGAGATCCGCTCGCACCAGCTGCGCCGCGAGATCGTCACGACGATGTTGATCAACGATCTGGTGGACATCGCCGGCATCAGCTATGCCTTCCGGATCACCGAAGACGTCGGTGTCGGACCGATCGACGCGTGCCGCGCCGCTGCCGCCACGGACGCGATCTTCGGGGTGGGTCACATCTGGCGGCGGATCCGCGCGGCGAATGTCCCGGTCGCGCTGTCGGACCGGATGACACTGGATACCCGACGGCTGATCGACCGTGCTGGACGCTGGCTGCTCAACTATCGTCCGCAGCCATTGGCGGTCGGCGCCGAGATCAACCGATTCGCGGCCAAGGTCAAGGCACTGACGCCGCGGATGTCGGAGTGGTTGCGCGGAGACGACAAAGCCATCGTCGAACAGGAAGCCGGGGAATTCACGGCGCAGGGTGCGCCGCAAGACTTGGCCTACCGGGTCGCGGCCGGCCTGTACCGCTACAGCCTCCTCGACATCATCGACATCGCCGACATCACCGAGATCGACACGGCCGAAGTCGCAGACACCTACTTCGCCCTGATGGACCGGTTGGGCACCGACGATCTGCTGACAGCGGTTTCCCGGCTACCCCGAAACGACCGCTGGCATTCGTTGGCGCGCTTGGCGATTCGTGACGACATCTACTCCTCGCTGCGGTCATTGTGCTTCGATGTGCTGGCCGTCGGAGAGCCCGATGAAAGCGGTGAAGAGAAGATCGGGGAGTGGGAACACATCAGCGCATCCCGGGTGGAGCGGGCCCGGCGGACGCTCACGGAGATCTATGCCAGCGGCGGTAAGGATCTCGCGACGTTGTCGGTGGCCGCGCGACAAATCCGCCGCATGACGCGTACCACTGGGCGAGGATCGTCGGGGTGAGCGTCGGGTTCGTCGCGCCTGTGCCGTTGCGCTGGTCGGACATCGACATGTACCAGCACGTCAACCACGCCACCATGGTCACCATCCTCGAGGAGGCGCGGGTCCCGTTCCTCAAGGAACCGTTCGCGGCCGACATCACCACAGTTGGCCTGCTGATCGCCGACGTCCGGGTCACCTACAAGGATCAGCTGCGGCTGACCGACTCGCCTCTG
>DATMMZ010000105.1:0-11615 GCA_035569455.1 Mycobacterium sp.
ACCGCGTTTCATTTGTTGGCCGGTGCGCCGCCGTATGAGGATTCCAATCCGGCGGTGGTGATCAGCCGACATGTCAATGCTGCGCCGCCGTCGATTGGTGCGCGTCGTGCGGAGTTGGCGGGGCTGGATTCGGTGTTTGCCGCGGCGATGGCCAAGGAGCCTTCCGGCCGCTTTGGCAGCTGCGGCGAGTTCGCCGAGCAACTGGGGAGGCACCTCAGTCCGGGTTTCGCCTACGCCGGTGCGATTCCATTCCCAGACTCCAAACCGTCGTTGGACGTAACTCCGCGCGTTCTGCCACCGCTGCCGGCGCCACCGGTCGGCACGCGGCCACGGCGGCGCCCCCGTGTGCTGATTGGCGCCCTCATCGGTGTCGCCTTGCTGATCGCTGGCGGCGTCTTCGCGGTCGGCAAGCTCACCCAGCACCACAATCCGGGCGCCACCGGCACCGCGCCAGGCACCACCCCGACACCCAACACGGGGCCCTTCACCGGCGTCTACACGGTCCGCTTCGGGCAGGGCACGAGTCTCAACGGTGCCCCGGCTCCGGAAGCGAAGCCATTAACGGACACGTACGCGTTCCGCTCGGCGTGCGGAAGCGCCGGGTGCGTGGCGACCGCGGCACGACTGAGCGGCGAGATGAAACTCGCATCGAGCGCGGTGTTCGACCGGGTCGGCGGACGCTGGGTGGCCGTAACCCTTGACTCAAGTACCTGCGACAACGTTGCAGGCGAAGTCTGGGAAGTGTTCACGCTGGAACCGCGTCCCGACGGCACTCTCGCCGGCGAATACCGCGGAGCCGGCACCAATGCCTGCGCCGGAAAACGACCCGTGACCTTCACCCGCACCGGCGACGTCGATGTCAACAGCCTTCCCGACCCGGGTACCCTGCCGCCGCGGGTGGTGTCGCCGGCCGAAGCGCTACACGGCCGCTACCACTGGACGCGAATCTACAAGAACGGGCTCCCGCAGCTGCAGGACGGCCCAGCTGTCATTACCGACTGTCTACGCACCGGCGACAGATGCATGAGCTACTTCCACTCAGGGTCATTTGACCTACCGATGCTATTCGGCGGCGGGAACTGGACTTTGGACGCCGAGCACGACCAAGCCGCTCCGGGCTGCGGCGGCTCGGTCCATGTGAAAATGACCGGGCAGTATCCGCTGCCGCAACCACCAAAAGATCCCATCGCACTGCTCACCGGGCAAGGTCACCTCGAACAGTCCGGGTCCGGGATCGGGTCCTGCGCAGTGAATACCGATTTCGACGACACATATACGCGCATCGGCGATTAACACCGGATGTCTTTGGTGGCGGCCAGCCCAAGCGATAACTTCAGTGGCACACTTCGCAGGCTATGCCGTCCCCGTCGCGGTCCAGGCCGGGACGGTAGCCGGGCTGTCCCCGGTAAATCGGAGCCACACCGTCGGCGCACGCCTCCGCACAGTTCTTGTAGTAGACACTCGAACCTGTCGTTGGCGCTGGCGACGGCGTGGTTGTAGACGGGGCCGCGTGGGCCACAGGTGCTCCCGCAATCCCTACTGCAATTGTCCCCGCGATGGGCGCTCCACGGAGCATGACGCGAACCTCCAATGGCGAAGCGGCGTTGTCTGCTGAGTGCCGAAATCCTAACCGCGGCTATCCGCGGCTGACCTGGATGGCTTTGACCACCAGTAGCAGCGCCCCGGCGATCAGGTAGGCGCGCAGCGCGATCATGCCGAGTCGCGTGCCAGACGACCAGGTGACCGGCTCTAGCAGGGTCAGCGGCGGCATCCGCCACGTGTTGCGGTCGACGCCGTGTACCGGAAGTTGTGGGGCAGGTGCCACGGGTTGGCGGCGGGCCATCCAGCGCAGCACTGGTACCGCGGCGGCGGCCAGTATGACCAGGGCCAGGGCCAGGTAGCCGGCGACCGAGACGACGTTGATGTGGGGGAACAAGGTGGTGGCCATCAGGATCCCCGACAGCAGCAGCAGGGTGCCGACGATCAGCCCGGCGACCCAGTTGATCCAGGTTCGATTGACCCAGGGCCCCAACACTTCTCGATCGTTGCACAGCAGCAGCAGAAACACGCTGGCGCTGGGCAATAGCAGACCGGCCAGGGCCTGAACCGCGGTGGTGATCAAGCCGAGCGGGGCGCCGGGGATCAGCACGATGGCCGCGGCCAACACCACCATTGCGGTGTAGGACAAGTAGAACTGTTTGGCGTCGGCGAACCCGCGGTGCAGCGAGTGCTTGAGGCCGAAGACGTCGCCGAAAGCGTAACTGGTGGCCAGCGTCACTGCGGCGGCGCCGATGATCGAGGCGTCCATCAGCACGATCGCAAAGAACGAACCGAGCGTCGTGCTGTGTTGGCCGAGTAGGTGTGCGATGGCGCCGGCATCGGTGAACTTACCTGCGGTGTCGGTGGAGCGGGCCGCCCAGTCGCCGGTCATCAGCAGTGCCGCGGCACCGACGATCACGACGAAAGCCCCCAGGACGGTATCGGCGCGTTCATAGGCCATGAACCGGGGAGTGATGCGCTTGTCGACAACGTTGGATTGCTGAAAAAACAGCTGCCAGGGCGCCACAGTGGTGCCGACGATGGCGATGATCAACAGCACCGCATCCGAGCTCATGCCACCCGAGATGCTGGGCACCACAAAAGACTTCGCGGCATGCCCCCACTGCGGGTGCGACATCAACAGCATGGGGATCTGCAGCAGGGTGATGGCGATGAAGACGAACATGGCCCGTTCCCAGCGCCGGAAGCTGCCGCTTGCCATGATCGCGACCAGCGCCACCGCCGAGATCGGGACCACAATGTATTTGGAGACGCCAATGTACGCGGCGGCCAGGCTGATACCGATGAACTCGGTGACAATCGTCAGGAAGTTGAGCAGGAACAGGTCGCCGACGGAAAACCAGCCCCAGCCACGGCCGAAGCGTTCGTTGATCAGCTTGGCATGCCCCACCCCGGTGACCGCGCCCAGCCGGACCACCATTTCCTGGTTGACGATGAGCACCGGCACCAGCAGCAACAGCACCCACAGCAGGGAGTAGCCGTAGTTCTGCCCGGCCTGGGCGTAGGTGGCCACCCCGCCGGCGTCGTTATCGCCGACCATCACGATGATTCCAGGACCGACGATGGCCAGCAGGGTCAACAGCCGGGTCTTCCACGTGTGAGGATGCTCGGTCTCGCTGACGCTGATGCGCCCGAACGCGCCCTCGATATCGCCCAGGTGCGCGCTGTCGAGCACCGCGGAGCGCCGCGGCCGAGCCAACTCGGCGTCGTCAATCTCGACTGCGGACGCCCCGGGGCCGGTGGTCGTGTCGTCGCCGGATGTCACGGTGCCTCACCGCCCCCCACCGGCGCGATGCGGTCATCGTCGGATTGCGTGATCTCACGGACCGGGCGGGGGGCCGGTTCGCGGCGGCGCCAGTCCTCCGGGATGGTGGCCTCCAGCACGTCGTCGACGGTGACCACCCCGAGCACGCGGTCCTGCTCGTCGACCACCGGGATGGAGTAGAGGTTGTAATCGGCCATCAACAGTGCGACGTCGGTCAGGTCGGCGTCGGCGCTGACCCGCACGGGGTCGGAATCCATGAGTGCCGCCACGCTTTTATCGGGTTCGGAATGCAAGAGGTCGATCACCGACACCACACCGGCGAGGCGTTTGTCCTCATCGAGGACATGCATCTTGATCAGCGCCTCCGGCTGTACGGTGCGGGCGGCCGCGATCAGCGCCAGCGCCGAGCCTGCGGTTGCGGTGGCGGCACAGGAGACGAAGTCGACGTTCATCAGCCCGCCCGCGCTTTCCGGGTTGAAGCCCATCAGGGTGATCACCTTGGTGCGTTGCGGGGCGGGCATCAGGTCCAGCA
Source organism: Mycobacterium sp. (assembly GCA_035569455.1). Classification (GTDB taxonomy): domain Bacteria; phylum Actinomycetota; class Actinomycetes; order Mycobacteriales; family Mycobacteriaceae; genus Mycobacterium. Next base: position 3,858 of record DATMMZ010000105.1, read on the forward strand.
CGCGCCGGCGCCGCTTTTGGCGCAGGTCCGCAATGGCGTCGGCGGCATCGTCGGCGCGCATCCGGCCCAGCAGCGCGGCGACCTCGTCATCGGGCATGCCGTCGAGGAGCCGCATAGCCTTGTCGGGGTCCAGTTCTTCGAAGACGTCGGCTTCCAGTTCCGGGTCGCTGTGGACCCGATCGAGAATCTCGCCGCCCTCGGCTTTATCGGCTTCCTCGAGAAGATCGGCGATGTCGGCGGGTTTGAACCCGCCGAACCGGCCCGACAAACGGCGCACGCCGTCGGAGTGGGCGTGGCCGATCAGCGGTTCGAATGCCTTCCAATCGCGGGCCGCATGCCCGCCAGACCCCTTGATCAGCCCGAACAACCTTGGTGGGCGGCGGGTGTCCAGCCGCGTAAGCGCCCAGCCGGCGCCGGTATCTTCCAGCTCGACGTCATAGGCGCGCACCAGCTCCACGGCGCCGACATCGATCAACCGGTGCCCGAGCACGTCGGCGCGCAGCAGCACCTCACCGTCGCGGCGTTCAAAGCCGCGAAGATCAATCTTGTTCTTGGCCAACGTAACCCGGTGCTGGGCGAACTCGTGAATGGATTTGCTGCCGACGAACACGTCACGCCCGCCGACCCCCGCGACGATCCCGGTCACCAGCGGGTACTCGTCGGCGCCGCGGAGGCGCACGATGACGTCCTCGACCCGGCCCACAGCCTCGCCCGACCTGTTCACCACCGGGGCGCGCAGCAGCTGTGAGAGATGGATTAGCGGCAGGCCCCCGCCACCTTCAGCCGTCGTCTGTGATGTGCTCACTTCTCTCCTTAACGCTGTGCGATTGACCCCCGCGGCTTGGCCGCCAGATCGTACGCCCTGGTTGCGGCGACTATCCACGGCCAATAGGTAAACGGAGGGCGGCTAATCGGAATCCCAACGCATCGGGTCGCATGAAGTCAACCACCATGCGACTGGAAGGGATACTGTAATATCTACGGTTCGGTAGCTTCGAAGGAGAAATCCCATGAAAGTCCGCTTGGCCGGTATGCAGTGACCGAGCCGAATATTGTGCCGGGTGACGTTGATGTCGCGGCGTCGATGCCGTACTTTGTACGCGACGAAAGCCGCTATGTGCCAACGGGAATCGCGCGTGGCGGATGGGGCCCTTCGATCAGCGGCCACGTTGTCGGAGGCCTCCTGGGCTGGGCGCTCGAACGGGCGGTCGACGACCCGCAGCTGCAACCCGCGCGGCTCACCGTCGACCTGCCCCGACCAACCGCGCTGGAACCGATCGAGGTGCACACCCGTGTACAGCACGACCGACGGCGATTGCGGCTCGTCGAGGCTGTTCTCATCCAGCGTGGGGACCCGGTGGCACGGGGGAGCGCGCTGTTTCTGCGACGCGGCCCCCAGCCCGACGGACATGTGTGGACACAACCACTGCAGATGCCGCCGCTACCCATCGAGGACGACGGGGCCCAGCCATCGCTTTTCATCCGGACCTACGGCTGGGGCGCCGGGATCCAGAATCCCGATCCCGAGTGGGGCCACACATCTGGACCCAAATACACGTGGTTGCAGGAAACGCGCCCGTTGATCGACGACGAACCGCTCACTGCCTTCACCCGCGCGGCGATGGCCGGTGACATTACCGCCTCAATCGCCAACTGGGGTACGCAGGCGTTGCAGTTCATCAACGCCGACTACACCCTCACGCTGAGCCGGCTGCCCGAAGGCCCTCACATCGGGCTGGCCTCGCTTACCCACTACAGCCACGACGGGGTGGCCACCGGCTCAGCCACCCTTGTCGACCACAAGGGCCCGATAGGCAGCGGTGTGTCCGTCGGGATAGCACAGTTCGGATTTCGTCCACCGTCCGGGGATCCGCCGGCTGGTTGAGGGTCGGAAGCGTGTCAGACGCCCTACCGCGCAACCAATTCGGAAAGGTCATCAAGAAAGACCTTCGCCAGGCCTTCGGCTGACACAGGCATGCTGCCTCACATCAGGTCACTTTCGATGTCGGCTTCGGCGGCTGGTCGGTCGCCGGGGCCGCAGCGGCCTGGCTGCGAGCCAGCGCCACCGTTGAAGCAGCCATTACCGCGACCGACACGCCAATTGCGGCCAGGCCGACGTTATTGGTGTTCAGCGTCTCACCGAGCACGGTGACGCCGAGCACCGATCCAACGATGGGCTCGGTGACAGTCACCGCGGGTAGCGACGCGGTCAGCGGGCCGGCCCGAAACGCCGACTGCTCCCAGGCCGTGGCGGCGATCCCCAGCACCGCCCACACGTATAGCTCAGGCATGCGCAGCAAGGCCGGGATGCCGTGGTCCAGCTGATCGACCACGCCCTTTGTCAGCACCGAGAACACGCCCCACAGCGAACCGGACACCAGCCCCAGCAACAGCGCCCCAACCGAACCCGAGAAGATGCGGGCGCCGATCAGACACAGGATCAGCGCCGGGCCCATGACTAAGGCCACGACGGCCCACGTCCGAAATGACCCTCGTGGGATGCCGGCCTGCGGGTCGCCGACCGTAACCACCACCGTAACGGCAGCGGCGAGCAGCACGGCCCAGATCCCTTGCCAGCGGGTGATTCTGCGGTGGTTCACCTTCGCGCTGATGACCAGCGCGAACAGTAACGAGGTCACCGACAACGCCTGTACGAGCACCACCGAACCCAGGCCGAGCGCAGCGGCCTGCAGCCCGAGCCCGGCCGCGGCCACGAGGCTGCCCGCCCACCACCGGCGATCGCGCAGCAGCCGGCCGAAAAGGGCGAACGTGCCGACCGGCTTGTCTGTGACCTGTTGGGCGGATTGCTGCTCGAGGACATCGCCGATGCCGATCATCAGGGCCGCTGCGACCGCCAGCAATGCCGCGATATCCGTGTTGGCCACGAGGACCTCCTGTGCAATCAACCGTGGACGTTCGCGACTATTGGTGTGCGGTTAAGCCCTCGCAATTGGCGTCGGTAAGCCGACTTAGTGAGTACAACGCCGAACGGGCTCGAACATGTGCGCCGGACTGATCGTGATTTCTGCGGCAGCCGTCCGAGCCCAGGGCCGCTTAGCTATTGCGCCTGATTTTGAGCGCGGTGGTGATCATCGGAATCTGTAGCGGCAGCCGTGCCAAAGCGGCGATGCGCATCGGCCAGGGCTTGGTCCACCACAACCGGCACATGTTGACGTTCGCCGGAAAGACCCCGACGAATAGCATGACGGCCGCCAGCGCGGCCAATCGCCGGGTGCGTCGCGGCAGCAGCAGCGCTCCGGTGGCAATCTCGGCGACTCCCGAAACGTAGGTGTAGAGCGCGGGTCTCCGGGCAGCTCGCCGGGACGATGGTGTCGAACGGTTTGGGTGCCAACAAGTGGACGGAGCCAATGCCCATCAGCATCGCCGCGATACGGCACGCGGCTGTCTGCGTGGCGTCACGCTGAGCTACGAGTGTGGTGGTCATGGCTCCATTGTGTCGTGCCCGGCGGCTGAAGCTAACTTCGCATAGCGGAAGGGGAGCGTCGGACGCTCCCCTTCCGGTGCGATCAGGCGGCCGAGTGCGGCGCCTGCTGCGAACTCACCATTCTCCGACGCCGTGTGCGTCGAGCGGGTTGCGCCGGTTGACGATCAGCGGGTCGGCTTTGGTGAACGGGAAGTTGGGCAGGTCGTCGATGTGGGTGTCAAACGTTGCCGCGAGCACTTTGCGCGAGTAGGCGCTAGCCGAAGTGCGATAGCCGATGTCACCGGGGGTGGGTTGGTCGAAAAAGATGCAGAAGTGAATCTCGGGAGCGTCGAAGACCTCGATGTGGTGCGGGTACGCCCGGGGAATGAAGTACACGTCGCCCTCCCGCAGGTACCACGTGTCAAGGCTGCCGTCCGGATCCATGACGGTCATGCGGGCCGCGCCGCGGTTGACATAGCCCATCTCTGCGGTGATCGGATGCCAGTGCGGTTCCCGCATGCCGTCTTCGCGGATGCGCAACGAGTACATCGATAGGTCTTTGAGCGCCGGCCAGAATTGCACGCGGGCGGTTCTGGCGGAGCCGACGGCGATGCTGACGGGCGGGGACATCGTGTCGACCGAGAACTTGTGTGTGTCGTCGAAACACGCGGAGGCTGGCACGTCGGGTTCTCCGTCGCGGGCAGCCAGCGCGCGGTCGTCGGTAGTGCGGCGGATCGCCGCGAAGTCCGAGGCCGGCAGATCGTAGGTGTTGCCCAGCACGGCGTCGGTCATCGCCCCGAAAGCCGCGCCCAGTCCGAAATCCTCGGGTCGTTCATTGCGGAAGGTGATGATGAATTCGGCGACGCCCTCACCAATGTTCTCAATGTGGTGCAGCGAACCGGAGTCGACGTGGAACATGTCGCCGGCTCGCACCACAAAAGACGAGAATCGGCTGCCGGTGTCGAGTACCGACACCAGGGCGGTGCCCGAAACGCAGTACGTCAGCTCATTGGCGTTGGCGTGCCAGTGCGGTGTGCGCATGGCGCCCGGATTTATCAGCAGGCGCTTGATCGACATGCGGTTCAGGATGGGAAAGTTGTCGGCTGTCAGACGCCGGATCGAGCCGAGGTCGGACTCTTCGACGGTTTCGCCGTCGATTAATGATGCGACGTGTGAGCTTGTCTGCGTTAGCATTTCATCCCCTCAAAAGGTGCGGATCGAAGATTTTCTTCGGTACTGCCTCTTACGATGCCGCCGCGGGGAACCACCCGTCCAACACTCGTTTTCGATGTGTTGATCACCGTCGTTTATCGACGGTGGGGAGCCTAGAGCGTGGCTGCCACGATGCCGACTCCGATAAGGATCGACGCCACGCCAAGGGCGATGCTGATCGCGGCCGTCGGAGTCTTTCTTGCTCCTGGCGTCGCATGCGAGCGCGCGGCAACGCCGGCCGCAATCGCTGCAACGCCGAAGGCAATTCCGAGGACCAGCCAGCTGGTGACAAGCGCGAGCGCGCCCAGGATCAAGGAGGCGGCTTCCCATCGTTTTTGCAGGATGCTTGGCCTGCGCGGGTAGCGGGTGTAATAGGTCGCCTGAGTCATGGCCGGACGACCTTGGCTGTCAGTGTGGTGCCCCACGCCCGCGCCGCGCCGCGACGCATGGCCTCGGGATCGCCGGTGGTGAGAAAGACACGCGTGCCCGGGCGTACGGTGCCTCGGGTGTGTGGATACCGCTCGGCGATCGCGGCGGCAAGCCGCTCTGCCGGGTCGATCATCAGGGCGTGCGGCAGTGCGCCCGCGAACCACTTGCTCGCAGCGGGGTAGTGGGTGCAGGCCAACACCAGGGCTTCGACGCGCTGCAGCGGCGCGAGAATCCTGGCCAGGTCGGCGAGAAACTGCGGGGAACCGGTGCGGCCGGCCTCGATGTGCGCTGACAACGGTTGTGCCACCAGGGACAACACCACTCGCCCACGCCTGGCCAGCCCGCGTCGATAGTGACCGGCGGCGATGGTGCGCCGCCCGCCGATCACTCCGACCTGCCCGGTGATCTCCTCGGGAACGGAGGCCAAACCGTGGCCGATGATCCCCTCCACCGGGATCGCCGCACCGTCAAGCCGCCCGACCACGGTGCTGGCCGCGTTGCACGCCAGCACCACCTCGGTGGCTCCACGCTCGGCGAGCGCATCGACCACGGTGGTGAGGCGGCCGGCCAGCTCGTCGACTCGCATCCGGCCGTATGGGGTGGCGCCGGCGTCCGACCAGTACAGCACCGGAAGCCCGGGCGCCGCCCGGTCCAGGGCCTGTACTAGGCCGAGGCCGCCGATGCCCCAGTCAACGATTCCCAAGCAAGAGTTGGTGTTCATGGGCGTCAGGGGTAGGAGAGTGGGGCGGTGCGGCCCTTGGGGAGGGGCCCTGAATCGAGAGCCAACACCCGTCGAGACATGGTCGCCGTCAACGTCTTTAGCCGGGCGCCGGGGAAGCGGCTGCCAAAGTACCAGCGGTACTCGTGCTCGGCACGGATTGGATTGTGCCGCAGCATATCCAGCCAGTCGGGGTGGGTGGTCAACGCGGCCAGGTCCTTAGCGAACCGCGGCCGGGCACGCCGTGCCTGCAGATGCGCGATGGCCGACCGGGTGAGCACGCCCAGCTCGCGCATCCGCACGGGGTGCTCGACCATGTCGACCACCCACAGCCGCCCGCCGGGGGCGAGCACCCTGCGGATCTCGGCCATGACCGGATCCCAGTCCAGGTAGCGGAAGGACAGGAACGAGATCACCACGTCGACGTGGTCGTCGGGAACGTCCAGCGCCGGCCCGTTGACCTTGATGAACCGCAGTCGGGCGCGATCGCCGCTGTGCTCCCGCGCCCGAGCGAGCATTCCCGCGGAGCTGTCCGCCCCGATGCCGAAGTCGATGTCGCCGCTGTCGTCCAGTGTTCGCAGCAAAGCGCCATTGCCACAACCGATTTCGAGCACCCTCAACGGCCGGCCGAGCTCGGCCCGGGCACGCGCGGCCTTGTCGGCCACCCACCGCCACTCGGCGGCGCGGACCCGGATGTCGGTGTAGGCGCGGTCGTAGAGTTCGGCCACGCGATCGTAAGACCGTTCCGTGTGCGCCGCGGCGGGAACGCTTTGCACCATTGGCTCCGCGGCGCACCCGAGATACTTGCGGACGCTTCCGCTCCAGCCGTGTGATTTCTTGCCCGGCGCGGCGATCATATAGAGGCTCGGGCGGGCCGTCGGCTGACGGCCTGCCCACGCGAACCGGTCTTTGCGAGCAGAAACGGTGGTGTAGTTGTAGTTGCCGAACGTGGGAACTCCGAACACGTCGGCGAAGAAGGGCGCGAACCAGCGTGCCGTTCGGCAGGCGTGGAAATATGCCCGCCCGTTGGCGGCGAATGGAATTGCCATGGCCCGCCATTCGTGCGGTGAGAACTGCTCGGGCCAGTCCGTCGAGCCGAACATCGGGCCGTACATTCCCGCATGGCTGATCAGGTGCAGTTGACCGAGGGTTCGGCCCGAGTTGGCGAACCCGGCCAACTCACCGAGGAAGTCCGCCTTGTGGTGCAGGCCGGAGACGATCACCTCGGCGTCGGGATGCGTGGCGGCCAGCTCGCGGGCCATGGTGGTCGCGGCCACCGCGAACTCGGCCGACCCGCCGCGGTAGTGGGTGGTGTGGGAAACCCAAATCACCGGCTTCGTTTCGCTTTTGGGCGCAATGCGGGAAAAGGGGACGCGGGGGTGATCACCCTGCGGGATCCAGGCGCCGTAGTTGCCGACCAGCTCTAGCGCCTCGGCCCGCTCCAAGTCGAACACCCGCATGCTGGACGCCGGCGGGCTGTAGAAGTGCAGGGTCAGCCCGCTCGCTCCGGCCGTCATGTCATGGATGTCTTCGGAAGTAATGCGAATCGGTGCGCCCTCGGGGCGAGTGGCCTGCTCGGCGACGACCAGCCGCGGGCCGTCCCAGCCGAACCGCCGCTCCACGAAGGCGCCCTCGACGGGGATCACGAAGCCGCCGGCGCCGCCGTGGTCGTGGGGCGCGCACCCGTGTCCCGGGCGCCAGCGGGCGAGCATGATCTCCACCTCGCCGTCGGCACGCAGAATCAAACGCGAATAGGGCTCTCCCTCGTTGGGGAGCTTTGCCACCCGGGCTAGCGTCGGCCGGGCCAGCCCGACGCGCGCCAGCAACTCGGGGTCGGGCACCTCGCCACGTATGGCGACAGCGGCCAGGGCGTCGAACAAAGGGGCCAGCTCCGCGAGCGCGTCCTCGGTCATGTGCAGCTGGTAGTGGGTTGTTTCGGTCATCTCGGTTTCCTCTTGCTATGAAGATGGCCGGG
>DATMMZ010000106.1:0-4059 GCA_035569455.1 Mycobacterium sp.
ACCGCGTTTCATTTGTTGGCCGGTGCGCCGCCGTATGAGGATTCCAATCCGGCGGTGGTGATCAGCCGACATGTCAATGCTGCGCCGCCGTCGATTGGTGCGCGTCGTGCGGAGTTGGCGGGGCTGGATTCGGTGTTTGCCACGGCGATGGCCAAGGAGCCTTCCGGCCGCTTTGGCAGCTGCGCGGAGTTCGCCGAGCAACTGGGGCGGCAGCCGAGTCCGGGTTTCGCCTACGCGGGCGAGATTCCGGTCCGCGCGGACACCCAGGTAACCCAACCGTCGTGGGGTGTCACCGCGCCCACCGTGCCGCTGGGGCCGAAACGAAGACGCCCCGCTGTGCTGATTGGCGCGCTGGCGGGCACCGCGTTGCTGATCGCGGGTGGCGTCTTCGCGGGCGTCAAGCTCAGCCAGCACCCCAGACCGGTCACCGCCACCGCGCCCAACTCCGCCGCCGCGCCGCCCAAGCCGGCACCCAACACGGGTCCCTTCACCGGCGTCTACACGGTGGATTTCGGCCGGGTCACCGGCGTCGACGGTAAAGAGGCCCCCGGCGCCACGCCGACAACCGAAACCTGGGGTGTCCGCTCGGTGTGCCGCCCCGACCGGTGTCTGGCGACCGCGTCACGCCTAACCGGCGAAACCATGCAGATTGCGACGATGGTGTTCGACCAGGTCGGCGGAAGCTGGCTGGCCGTCAGCGTCGGCTCAACTACGTGCGGCAAAGCCGAAGGCGAAGTCTGGGAAACGTACTCGCTGCAAACGCGCTCGGACGGGACCCTGAGCGGCGAATCCACCCAGACGATGGTCGCGGGTTGCGCCAATAGGCGAACCGTGACCTTCGCACGCACCGGAGACGTCGACGTCAACAGCCTCCCCGACCCGGCCACCCTGCCGCCGCGGGTGGTGTCGCCGGCCGAAGCGCTCCGCGGCCGCTACCACCAAACGGATGTCACGCCGAACGGTTACAACGAAGGGAACGACTACGTTGTCCGCACCGACTGTGTCCGTACCGGCGATCGGTGCATGACCCTTTTCCATAGGCCACCGGCTGCTGCTCTGGCGTTGGTATTCGGCGACGGGAAGTGGATCTATGACCGCGAGTCCGACAACCGGTGTTCTAAAGGCGGCACAGCGCACGTGAAAATTGTCGCGCAGTTTCCGTTGCCCCAGCCACCACAGGATCCCATCACGCTGCTTTCCGGGCACGGTCGCGAGGACGTTACCGGGGCATCTGCGTGCCCCTCCACCGACGTCGACATAAAATTTGCGCGCACCGGCGATTAGCCAAGCTGAACGTCGTTTTCTATTCATCGGTAATTGAGAGAATTGTTTCGAACATGGTTGTGGCACACGGCGATTTTGCGAATCTCTCATAGACTTTGCGGGTCAGGAGCGGAGGACGCATGTTCGGTACTAATAAGCGCTCGAATCGAGTGCCCGGGGCCGGCATCCGCTTAGCCGCGGCCGCGACGGCCGGGGCCGTGACGCTGGCTGGCTGCTCGACACCATCAAAGGCGCCGACGACGTCGACGGCGACGTCAACGCCGACGACTACATCGCAGACAACCTCGACGCCAACCTCGACGGCGCCGCGGGTGCCAGAGGACCGCTTGAGTTCGATCCTGCTCACCGTCGACGAAGGCAACGCCATCATGGGCGCCACCAACATGGAGGACCTAGGGGGCCTGGCCACGCTCGACACCAACGCCTTTGCGGTGTCGAATGCGGACTGCCTCGGAGCGGCCCACATCGCCCAACCCCCGGTGTATTCGGACAGCGGATACACCGCGGTCAAGTTCGACGTGCTGCACGAGCCGGGACAGAGGTACACCCACAGTATCGAGCAAGCCGCAACGACCTTTCCGTCGGCCGACCAGGCCCTAGCCTTCGTGCAGGCGTCGGCTGGCAAGTGGAAAGCTTGCGCAGGACAAGACGTCACCGACGCATTCACCGGCAGCACTCTCACGTGGACCTTCGCAAATTTCGCGGGGGATCCGCCGAAGATCTCGTTGATAATGAACAGGCACAATGCCCGCGGCTGGGCCTGCCAGCGCGCACAAAGTGCGGTATGGAATCTGGTCATCGACGTCAAAGCGTGCGCCTTTAAGATCGCCGACCAGGGCGTCCAGGCCGCTGACAAAATCGCCGCCAAAGCAACCCAATAGGTTGGGGTGTCAGCCTGAGCTGCGCGCGGACCTACTCGGCGAGAAAGGCGCTGGCGAGCCGGCCGTGCTCACTGTCCCCGGACCGGTCGCCAGCGCCGCCTGCAACGCGACGAGGTAGCGAGCATGAGCGGCAGGATCGCTCCAGTCACCCCAGTCGGGGTCGGGCGGCGGAACCGCCGTGGCGGCGTTTTTCGGCGGCAGACTCACCGGTCCGTCGTCTCCGCCGTCCCATCCCAGACCTGGGTCAATCGGCTGAGTCCACGGTGGGCACGGGTTCAGCTGTGGGTCAATCCCGGATTAGCGGCGCTCCTCGTCATCGGTGACGCGATCGAGCCCCTCCCTTGACAGCGCCCTGACGAAGCCGAAGGCGTGCATCCCAGCCTTACCAGGATTTTTGACGATCCATTCGTTGATCTTTCCCAGCGCCTCGGCTAGGTCATCGCGCTTGACCCGTATCAGGTATGTCTTTCTATCGTCGTTCGGGTCGTCACTGGCTTCGGCGACGGCGACGGGGTTCTTGAACGCGTACGCGATCCCGTGCACGACATCGTGGTTTAGCGCCCAATGAAGTTCGCTGGGCCGCAGTCCGTTCACGGCCAGGTTGCGGAAGTGGTGCTCGTCGCTTGAATTGCTCACCGTGCCGACGGGCCTCCTGTGCTTGCGAGAAACTTCATGACGATGTACTGACGGCGATGTCGCGCAGGCAATTCGATGCAGATTTTCAACCCCTACACCTTCATCATAGGAAGGTCGGCAGGGGAGCGCATGGCGAACGTGTCGCTGGTCACACGGTCGGGCAAACCGAGTAAGCCTGCCAGGTCATGCGACGGCACGGACGTCGGCCGACCGGCGCGTCGTACAGTAAGCGACGACCCCATCTACGGCTAGCTGCGAGGATTCATGAGCGAACGCATCGAGACCCGTCGCACCATCGCGGCACCTGCGCCCGATATCTTCGCGGTGCTGTGCGACCCGCAGGGCCACGTCGCGATCGACTCGTCGGGGATGCTCCAGGACGCTGACGGCGATCCAGTAAGGGCCGCCGGTGACAGCTTCGTGGTCCACATGGACCGCGAGTCATTAAACGACTATCCGCAGCTGGGCAAGTATGACGTCACTGTCGAAATCACGGAATTCGAACAGGATCGGCTGATCTCCTGGACGATTCTGGGCCGGCTCCGCCCCCAGATCGGTCACATCTACGGCTACCAACTTGAGCCGGCCGACGACGCCGCGGCCACCGTAGTCACCTCGTTCTATGACTGGTCGAAGATCGACCCGAAGTACCGCGATGCCGGAATTTTCCCGATTCTGTCCGAGGGCGTGTTGCGCGCGACCCTGGGGATTCTCGACCGTACAGTCCGCCGGGGTTATCCGCGCGGATAACGCCATCGGCAAAACAGCCGACGCGATATTTGGACCCAGCAGGCGAATCGCGAAACCTCTCTTAGTGAAGCCGCATTCGCCAAATGGGAATCCTCACTCGGACGTCCCTTCGCTATCTTGCCCGACGACCAGCGGAATCGAGATCGTTCCTGCGCCGCCAGACACCAAAATCAGCCAGCGGCCATCAACGGGCAGTTTTACGTCGATAGTGAAGAAAGCGAACCCCGGGAACTTGCCGAGCGCGGCTTCTGGCACCTCGAACTTTTTGCGCACGGGCTCGTCGAACGTCGGAGGTCTGAACTCGACGTCAACCTGCCGTTCTGGATTTTCAGTGTCAGCCTCTGTCATCACCACAAGTACAAAGCGCGCCTCCCGCTGAGGCCCGACCGCGTACCTGCACAACACCCCACCCGACACATTGAGCTTGTTGTCTACCGTCGCAGCCGATTCGGCCAGGAAGGCCCAAGTAACCGTCATAGCGCAAGAACCTACCGGAGCATGGCAATCC
>DATMMZ010000107.1:0-16473 GCA_035569455.1 Mycobacterium sp.
TCGCCCATGGGAGTGGTCGACCCGCGGCCGCGGCGTGTTACGTTCGCGCTCCAGCGCCGAAGCGCTGTGCCCCTGCACGCATTCGGGATCCGGTCCGTCCAACGGTAGGCCGGTGAAGAATTTGGCCGCCATGCACCCGCCCCGGCAGCTGTCGTAGTGCCCGCAGCTGCCGCAGGCGCCCGCGGACTGGGGTTCGCGCAACTCACGAAATAACGGGGCGTGCTTCCAGACGTTGTTGAAACCACCGTCGGACAACACGTTTCCCCCTAGGAAGCGGTCGTGGATGGCGAACGGGCAGGCGTATACGTCGCCCACCGGGTCGATGAGGCACACCACCCGGCCGGCTCCGCACATGTTCAGACCGGCAAGGGCGCCGGACTGCCCGAGTGGTGACAGGTGGAAGAAGGAGTCGCCGGTCAGCACTCGCTCACCTTTGGCGACCAGCCAGTCGTAGAGCTGAACTTGTTGGGCGGCGTTGGGATGCAGGTCTTCCCAGACATCTGCGCCCCGGCCCGACGGCCGTAGCCGGGTAATCCGCAGGGTGGCACCGTAACGGCTTGCCAACACAGCGAACTCGTCGAGCTGGTCGACGTTGTGCCGGGTGACCACCACCGAGACCTTCGCATCTGAGAAGCCCGCCGCCGCGAGATTTTCCAGCGCGCGCACCGCCATCGCGTAGGACCCGGCGCCGCGGACGGGGTCGTTGACCTCGGCGGTGGCTCCGTCCAGCGAAATCTGAACATCTACGTAGTCACTGGCCGCCAACCGCGCGGCGACCTCGCGGGTGATCCGGACCCCGTTGGTAGAGAACTTCACGCCAACGTGGTGGGCGGTGGCGTAGTCCACCAGCTCCCAAAAGTCCGGGCGCACCGTCGGTTCCCCGCCGCCGATGTTGACGTAGAACACCTGCATACGTTCCAGCTCGTCGATGATGTCCTTGCATTGGCGGGTGGACAACTCGCGGGGATCGCGCTTGCCCGAGGACGAAAGGCAGTGCACGCAAGCCAAATTGCACGCGTACGTCAGCTCCCAGGTCAGGCAGATGGGTGCATCCAGCCCACGTTCGAACTGCTCGACCAGACCAGGGATTCTGCTTGCGATCGGCGCCGTCATCTATTCTCCTTGGGAGCCTCTTGGGCCACCAGCATGTTGGAATCGGCCAGGACACCTAGCGCGTCTAAGTACGGACCCTGCCCCGGATCGTCCACCCCCGCGGCGCGGCAGGCGGACCGGACATCGGGATGATCGGCCAGCGACTGCACCACCGTGAGGATGGTGCGGTTTTTCAGAAACGACAGCTTCCGGGTGCCGAAGTGATAGAGCAGCGCGCCAAAAGGCTCCGGCCGAACCGCCACCTGTGGGTGCAACCGCCAGCCGCGATCAGGGTCGAACGAGCCAGGAGCCCGGCGAGCCTGCGCGCGCGCAGGCACGCTCAGTAGACCCCGCACATTCCGTCGATGGACACCTCTTCAACCAGGGTCTCGGTGACGAGCTCGGTGTCGGTCGCGGTCTCGGTCTCGTGGTCCATCTGAATTTGCCTTTCTTCAACACTCGACAATGATCGGTCGATCTGGACACAATATGGCATCGAGTGCCGCAATGGAAGGGGCGGGTCTGATGTTGTCGCAGTCCCGGGTGGGCCGGCGCCGCACGACGACGCCGGACCACATCACCGACGTTGCCATCGATTTGTTCACCGCTCGGGGGTTTGCCGAGGTGAGCGTCGACGATGTCGCGCATGCGGCCGGCATCGCGCGCCGCACGCTGTTCCGCTATTACGCGTCCAAGAACGCGATTCTGTGGGGCGACTTCGCCGCCCACCTCGCACACCTGCAAGGGCTGCTGGACAACGTCGACCCCCGGGTTCCGCTGGGCAAGGCCCTGCGTGCGGCGCTGCTGGCGTTCAACACCTTCGACGAGTGCGAAACGGCGAGGCACCGCCAGCGCATGCGGGTGATCCTGCAAACCGCTGAGCTGCAGGACTATTCGATGACGATGTACGCCGGCTGGCGTGAAGTGATGGCCGGCTTCGTGGCCCGCCGACTGGGCGTCAGGACGAGCAACCCACTGCCCCAGACCGTCGCATGGACGATGCTCGGGGTCGCCTTGAGCGCCTACGAGCACTGGCTGGGCGACGAATCCGTCACGTTGCCCGAAGCGCTCGCAAGCGCGTTCGACATCGTCGGCGCCGGGCTCAACGGGCTGGACGCATGAACACCGATCACCTGGTGCATACCCTGCGGTCGCAGGGGCGCTTCTGCGGCGGCTCCGGCTCCCCGATGTACGACGAGCTGTTCGAGCTCGTGGCCAAGGACGTCGAAGCCGGCGGCGTCTTCGCAATGATTTTGTCCGGCCACGAGGACGATTCGGCACGCCACGCTATGCCGCTTCGACTGCTCGGCGGCCTGCACCGGTTGGTGCTGGACGGCCGGGCGCAGGCGCTGCGCCGGTGGTATCCCAGCATCGGCGGCAGCTGGGACGCCGAGGCCGCCTGGCCCGAGATCGTACTCACCGCGCAGAGCCAGATCGACCAGCTGCGCGCGGCCCTCGATCAGCCCCCACAAACCAACGAAGTGGGCCGATCCGCTGTGCTGATCGGCGGGCTGCTATGCATTGCGAATCAGGACGGCCGCCAATTCGACTTGCCAGTAAGGCTTTTCGAGATCGGAACCAGCGCCGGACTGAACCTGCGGGCAGACCACTACCACTACCGTTATCCCGGCGGTAAGTGGGGACCGGTCGACTCGCCGGTGACCATCGACGATGCGTGGCAAGGCGAACTGCCGCCGGGCGGTACGGTGCGGATCGTCGAACGGAACGGCTACGACATCGCGCCCATCGACGTCACCGGCGCACATGGGGAAACGACCGTGCTGAGCTATGTCTGGCCCGACCAGAGCGCCCGGCTGGAGCGGCTGCGGGGTGCGATCGCGGTCGCCCGCAGTGTTCCGGCGCGGCTACACCGCCGGACCGCTGCAGATGCGGTAGCCGGCATGACCCTCGCGGACGGTGCGCTGACCGTGCTGTGGCACTCGATCACCTGGCAGTATCTGTCCGCCGACGAGCGGGCCGCGATCCGCGACGGGGTCGACGCACTGGCCGCACAAGCCGATGCCTCCTCGCCCTTCGCGCATCTCACCCTCGAGCCCGCCCGCGACGGGCCCGGCACGCCGATCAAGTTTCTCGTGCGTGCTCGTATCTGGCCGGGTGGCGAACTGCAGATCCTGGGCGAATGCCATCCGCACGGCCCGCCGGTGAATTGGCAGTAGATTTTTGCGGCGAGCGCGTCGGAGTTCGGCCCGCCACGGCGACGATAAGGGTGTGAGCGCCGCAGCGGACCACCCATCCGACGCTCGGCGCGTCCTGCTCGCGGTCTACGACGAGGCCTTGCCGGTGGTGTACGGCTACTTCGTCCGGCGCTGCGGCGATCGCGGCACGGCGGAGGACCTGACGTCGGAGACCTTTCTGGCGGCGATGGATGCGGCACGCAAGAGCGACCCGCCACCGATCGCGGTCCCGTGGCTGCTCGGCGTGGCACGGCACAAGCTGGCAGATCACTATCGGCGCCGTCACGACCGGCTTACCGTGCCGGTCGCCGACTTGCCGGAACCGGTCCTTGCAGCGGTCAGCGCGGCCGACGACTGGGACGCCGAGCTGGATCGGCTGGTCGCCGAAAGCGTGCTGGCCCGGCTGACCGAGCCGCATCGCACCGTGCTGGTACTGCGCTACATGGACGACCGCACCGTCGGTGAATGCGCCGAACTGATCGGGCGCACCGTACACGCCACCGAGGCGCTACTTGTCCGGGCCCGGCGAGCTTTCAAGAACCAGTATCCGGAAGGAGGCATGTGATGGACCCACTGAGCGTGCTGCACACCGAAGACCTTCCGGTGCAACCCGATCCGGCGTTCGCCGCGCGACTACGCCAGCGCCTGGAGTCCGCATTGTCCCTGCCGTCTGGAAGTGAAGGAGTTGTCATGAGCGGCACCACTGAGGCCCTTTCCGTCTTGGCCGAGCCAACCACCGCCGACTCGGTCCCGCGCCCGGCAGCGCTGCCCTACCTGAGCGTGGCGAACGCACGTGCGGCGATCGCCTGGTATGTTGATGCCTTCGATGCGGTCGTGGTCGGTGATCCAATCGTGATGGGCGATGGGCGAATTGGGCATGCGGAAATCGCTATCGCTGATGGCGTGCTGTATCTGGCCGACGAACATCCAGAACTCGGACTGAGGGCTCCTGCGCCGGGCGCGGTCTCGGTCAGCCTGATGCTGCACGTCGCCGACACCGACGCGGCCCTGCAGAAGGCACGCGAACAAGACGCGACCGTCGAGCGCGAGATCTACGAGAACTACGGGACGCGCAACGCGACCATCATCGACCCGTTCGGCCACCGCTGGATGCTCAGCGGTCCGCTGGCTGAGTCTGTTGCCGGACCTGTTGCCGGCATACAGCATGGCGATATCGGATACATCTCGGTGTGGACCCCTGACGCCGACCGCGCGGCCGCCTTCTATGGGCATGTCCTGGGCTGGGCATATGATCGGCAGTCGCATCAGGTAACGAATACCGAACTGCCGACCGGTATTTGGGCCAACACCGGACGGCCCACCCTGTTCTGCTGCTATGCCGTCGCCGATGTGCAAACCGCCCGCACAGCGATAGCCGAGGCGGGTGGTGTCCCGGGCGAAATTCGTCAAACCGACTACGGGGTCCTGCTGGATGCCACAGACCCACACGGCGTCGCCTTCGCGGTGCACCAGCCAATCGCCGGACGAAAGCGCCCGGAGCTCAACGGGTCCGGGCCCGGCGAGCTGTCGTATGTCACCTACGAAATGCCGGATTCTGCCGGTTTCCGCGATTTCTACAGCCGGGTGCTGGGATGGACCTTTGAGCCCGGCCGCGTCGCGGACGGCTGGCAGGTGCTGGGCGCCCACCCGATGGCCGGCGCCGCAGGCGGAAGCGAGCATCCGACCACCGTGCCGATGTGGACCGTGGCCGATATCGACGCGGCCGTCGCGCGGGTCCGCGAGGCTGGTGGCACCGTGCTGCAAGAGCCGGCCCGTCAGCCCTATGGCGTGACCGCCGAATGCATCGACGATCAGGGCGGACGCTTCTACCTGGGCGAGTTCTAGTCCAGCATCTCCGAAATCGGTGTGCCGGCGGCGATTTTGCCGCGGACCTTCATGACCTTGCCGGGCAACCCGCCGCCGACCACGCCGACCAATACACCGTCGCGTTCGTAATACGCCAGGAACTTGCGGCCGTCGTCCTCGACGAGATGGACGATGTCGGTTGCGTGCGGCTCCCCCAGACACTGGATCTTGATGTCGTATTGGTCGCTCCAGAAGTACGGGACGACCACGTTGGAGGGCGTGTCTCGCCCCAGCATCGCGGGCACCACGACACGGGCCTGCTCGGCGACGTTGCTCCAATGTTCCACGCGCGCTTGATGTCCCATCGGATTGCGCCAGGACGCGACGTCGCCGAGCGCCCACACGTTCGGTGCGCTGGTGCGTCCGGCCTCATCGCAGATCACGCCGTTGTCCACCTCGATGCCGCTGCCGTCCAGCCATTCGGTCGCCGGACGTGACCCGATACCCACAACCACCAGATCGGCCGGCACTTCCGTGCCGTCCGTCAGCACCACCGTGTCGACACGCCCTTCGCCGCGTACTTCCGCCACCCCGAGGCCGAGGCGCACATCGACTCCCTCGTCGCGATGCAGCCGCGCCACCAGCTCACCGATCTGCTCGCCGAGCACCGCTGCCAGCGGCTGTGGTTGCGGCTCAACCAGCACGACGTCCACACCGAGGCCGCGCATGCTGGCCGCCACCTCGCAGCCGATGAAGCCGGCGCCGATGACCACGGCCCGCCGCGCGGCGGATGCGTGCTCGCGCAGCGCCATGCTTTCGTCGAACGACCGCAGCACCCGAATGCCCTCCAGATCGGGAAACGCCGGAATGCGCCGCGGCACCAAGCCGGTCGTGATCACGAGCTCGTCGTAGCCAAGCACCGTCCCGTCATCGAGGGTCACAGTCTGCTCATGGGTGTCGAGGCTGGTAGCCGCCGAACCCAGCCGCAGGGTGATGTCGTTCTCGTCGTACCAATCACGGGGTTTAAGGGCGACATCGTCAACCTCTTTGCGCAGTACTTCCTTGGAGAGCGGCGGCCGGTCGTACGGCAGATGAACCTCGTCGCTGACGATCATGATGGGACCGGTGTAGTCGGCCCGGCGCAGCTGCTCGGCGGTCCGGGCGGCTGCCAGTCCCCCGCCGACGATCACGATGCCCTTTTCGCTACTGGTCACGTGGTGTTCATACACGATCGCCGATTAGTACTTCAAGGCGCCCTTATCGACGTGAATCTGGGTGCCAGACAGCGTGCCGGAGCCGTCGCCGGCCAACCAGACAACGACATCGGACACCTCATCAGATGTCATGAAACCCTTGTACTGCAATGGCATTGGCGGAAAGCTGTGCACATATCGGGGATGCTTGGCAAATATCTGCGTCATCGGCCCCGGCTCGATCATCGGGGTGTCGACTGAATAGGGATGGATGGAGTTGACCCGGATGCCGAATTCGCCGAGCTCGATCGCCAGCGAATTGGTCAGCCCCACGAGTCCATGCTTGCTCGCCGAGTAATGGCTATTGCCCGGTGTGGCCTTCAGGCCCGCCGACGAGCTGACGATGACAATCGAACCGCCGTTGCCGGCATCGATCATCGCTGGCACCGCGGCACGCAGGGTGCGCCATGTGCCCGTCAAGTTGACCCCGATGACGGTGTCCCACTGTTCATCGGTGAGTTCCCAGAGCCGGCCCCAGCCCAGCACGCCGGCATTGGCCACCAGGATGTCGAGCCGGCCGAACTGCTCGACGCCATCGGCCACCAGCTGCCGCAGCGCCGCGTCATCGCGGATGTCCGCTTCGCGGGCCAGCACCTTGCGGCCCTCGGCTTCCACCAAGCGGACTGTCTCGCTCAGGTCCTCCGGGGTGGCCGGCGTGTAGGTCAGAGTGCTGGACACCGGCGCGCAGATATCCAGCGCGACGATGTCGGCACCTTCCCGGGCCAGCCGCACCGCGTGCGACCGCCCCTGGGCACGGGCGGCGCCGGTAATAAATGCCACTCGTCCTCGCAGTGATCCATTCTGTCCAGCCACGACTGACAGGCTAGCAGCGAAACTGAAACGTGTTCTAGTTGGCCTGTAGTTGTGGCGAGCGCTAGATTTCGGAGATGATCTGGGCCCGTCGGGCGGTGTATTCCTGTTCGGTCAAAGCCCCGCTGGTGCGCAGCGTCTCCAACTCTTGAAGCCGCTGGGCGATCGACACTTGCGGCGCGGCGACCGGTGCCGGCTGGGCAGCCGGTCGCGCTTGTTGCTCGGCCGCGCGGCGCACCACCGCTTGGACCTGCTGACGCAGAGCCGGGTTCGATCGAATGTCGACCATCCGGTTGAGCGGAATGTTGTTGGCCTTCAGGATCTGCAGGATCTCCATCAGCGGGCCGGCTTGCCCACTCAGGTCGTAGGTCCTGTTGTCTTCGGCCAGGGTGAACTGCGCGGGCACCAGCCCGTTGACCAAAGCGCTTCGTTCCCAGTCGATTTGGTATTGCTGGGTGGTGGGGTTAACCAGGACGACGAGTTTGCGTGCGGTGAGGTTGCCCAGCCGGGTGACGCTGGCGATCACCCGGTCTTGACTGTCAAACGGAACAAACCCCGGTCCGGAGATGTGCAGGTCCACCTTCACCAGTGGTTGGTCGTTGATCCGGGTTCCCGTCTCGGTGAGCCCGGTGATTTGCGCGAGCGCCAGCACCCCGTGCTGTTCGAGCTCCGCCCGTTTGGCGGCGGATTTCGCCCCAAAGTTGGCCAACCAGAGCGCGATCAGCACGTCAGCGACGGTGATGAGCAGACCGACATAAAACATCCACTGCAGCAGGCTCTCCTGCCCCAAAACAAAGTAGACGACCAAGAATATGGGCCCTACCAGCCCGCCGCACAGCAAAACCAGTAACTGTGCCTTCACATAACGCGCCAACACGTGTCCGCTCCTTGCCTCGCCGGGAAGTTGCCGTCAGACTAGCGCCCGCACTGGCGCTACCGATCACATATTTGGCGGGTTAGACAAGCACCAGGCCCGGATCGCCGAAACGTCGGCAATCCGGGCCTGGTGATGAATCCGGTTAGCGCAACCTACTTGACGATCTTGGTGACCCGGCCGGCGCCGACCGTACGGCCGCCTTCACGGATCGCGAATCGCAGGCCCTCGTCCATGGCGACGGGCTGGATCAGCTTCACCGAGATGACGGTGTTGTCGCCGGGCATCACCATCTCGGTGCCCTCCGGCAGCGTCACCACACCGGTCACGTCCGTGGTGCGGAAGTAGAACTGCGGACGGTAGTTGTTGAAGAACGGCGTGTGCCGGCCGCCCTCGTCCTTGGACAGGATGTAGACCTGGCCCTCGAACTCGGTGTGCGGCGTGGTGGTGCCGGGCTTGATGACGACCTGGCCGCGCTCGACGTCCTCACGCTTGACACCACGCAGCAGCAGCCCGACGTTGTCGCCGGCCTGACCCTGGTCGAGCAGCTTGCGGAACATCTCCACACCGGTGACGGTGGTCTTGGTCGTCGTCGGACGGATGCCGACGATCTCGACTTCCTCGTTCACGTTGACCACGCCGCGCTCCACACGACCGGTGACCACGGTGCCACGGCCGGTGATGGTGAAGACGTCCTCAACGGGCATCAGGAACGGCTTGTCCGTCTCGCGGACCGGGTCCGGAATCGACTCGTCGACCGCGTTCATCAGCTCCTCGACGGACTCGACCCACTTCGGGTCGCCCTCGAGCGCCTTCAGCGCCGACACTCGAATCACTGGAGCTTCCTCGTCAAACTCTTGGTTCGCCAGCAGCTCGCGGACCTCCAGCTCGACGAGCTCCAGCAGCTCCTCGTCGTCAACGGCGTCGGCCTTGTTCAGCGCGACCAGGATGTAAGGCACGCCGACCTGACGGGCGAGCAGCACGTGCTCGCGAGTCTGCGGCATCGGGCCGTCCGTGGCGGCGACCACCAGGATCGCGCCGTCCATCTGGGCAGCGCCGGTGATCATGTTCTTGATGTAGTCGGCGTGGCCCGGGGCGTCGACGTGAGCGTAGTGCCGCTTGTCGGTCTGGTACTCCACGTGCGCGATGTTGATGGTGATGCCGCGCTGACGCTCTTCGGGCGCGTTGTCGATCTGGTCGAATGCCTTCGTCTCGTTCAGATCGGGAAACTTGTCATGCAGGACCTTGGTGATAGCCGCGGTCAGTGTGGTCTTGCCGTGGTCAACGTGACCGATGGTCCCGATGTTGACGTGGGGCTTGGTCCGCTGGAACTTCGCCTTCGCCACTTTGTGTCCTCCTGGACTTGTTGGTGCTTATTAATAGCAGTGTTGATGTTTCAGTTGTGCCGCGGTAGTAACCGGGTCAGCTTACTCGTAAGGAACCTTTTACTCGCCCGTCGCCTTCGCGATGATCTCCTTCGACACGTTCGTCGGCACTTCGGCGTACGAGTCGAACACCATGGAGTAGTTCGCCCGGCCTTGAGTCTTGGACCGCAGGTCGCCGACATAGCCGAACATCTCCGACAGCGGCACGTGCGCCCTGACCACGCGTGCCCCGCCGCGCTCCTCCATGGCCTGGATTTGGCCACGGCGGGAGTTCAGGTCGCCGATCACATCGCCCATGTAGGTCTCGGGCGTGGTGACCTCGACGGCCATGATCGGTTCCAGGATCACCGGCTGCGCTTGCGCCGCCGCTTTTTTCATCACGTGCGAACCGGCGATCCTGAACGCCATCTCCGACGAGTCGACGTCATGGTAGGCACCGTCGAGCAGGGTGACCTTCAGGTTCACCAGCGGGTAGCCGGCCAAGACACCGTACTGCATGGCGTCTTGCGCACCGGCATCCACCGACGGGATGTACTCGCGCGGGATGCGGCCGCCGGTGACCTTGTTCTCGAACTCGTAGGTGGCGCCGTCTTCGCCGTGGAATGGCTCGAGGGAGATGATGACTTTCGCGAACTGGCCCGAGCCGCCGGTCTGCTTCTTGTGGGTGTACTCGACGCTTTCCACCTTGCGGCGGATCGTCTCCTTGTACGCCACCTGCGGCTTGCCGACGTTGGCCTCGACCTTGAATTCGCGGCGCATCCGATCCACCAGGATGTCCAGGTGCAGCTCGCCCATCCCGCCGATCACGGTCTGGCCGGTCTCCTGATCCAGGTGCACCTTGAAGGTCGGATCCTCTTCGGCGAGCTTCTGGATCGACAGGCTGAGCTTCTCCTGGTCGCTCTTGGTCTTCGGCTCGATGGCCACCTCGATCACCGGCGCGGGGAACGTCATCGACTCGAGCACGACCTGCTTGTTCGGATCGCTCAAGGTGTCACCGGTGGTGGTGTCCTTGAGGCCGATCACCGCATAGATGTGACCCGCCGACGCGGTCTCCACCGGGTTTTCTTTGTTGGAGTGCATCTGGAACAGCTTGCCCAGACGCTCCTTCTTGCCCTTGGTCGCGTTGATGACCTGGGCGCCGGAGTCGACCTTGCCCGAGTACACCCGGATGTAGGTCAGCTTGCCAAAGAACGGGTGGGTGGCGATCTTGAAAGCCAGCGCCGCGAACGGCTCGGCGGTTGTCGCGTTCCGCACGACCTCTTCGTCTTCTTTGCCGGGCACGTGCCCGATCGCGGGCGGAACGTCCAGTGGCGACGGCAGGTAGTCCACGACGGCGTCAAGCATCGGCTGCACGCCTTTGTTCTTGAACGCGCTGCCGCACAGCACCGGGTAGATCTCGCTGGCAATCGTGAGTTTGCGGATCGCACCCTTGATCTCGTCGATAGTGAGTTGCTCGCCGCCGAGGTACTTCTCCAGCAACTCCTCATCGGTCTCTGCGACGACCTCGAGCAGCTTGGTGCGGTATTCCTCTGCCTTCTCTGCCAGCTCGGCCGGGATCTCGACGGTGTCATAGGTCTCGCCCAGCTTCGTCTCGCCGCGCCACACCTTGGCGTTCATCTCGACCAGGTCGACGACGCCTTCGAAATCGGCCTCGGCGCCGATCGGCAGCTGGATCGGTACGGCGTTGGCTCCGAGCCGCTCCTCCATCGTCTTTACGGAGAAGTAGAAGTCGGCGCCAATCTTGTCCATCTTGTTGACGAAGCAGATGCGCGGGACGTCGTACTTGTCGGCCTGTCGCCACACCTGCTCGGACTGCGGCTCGACACCCTCCTTGCCGTCGAACACGGCTACGGCGCCGTCTAGCACCCGCAGGTTGCGTTCCACCTCGACGGTGAAATCAACATGCCCAGGCGTGTCAATAATGTTGAGCTGGTTGTCTTTCCAGAACGTGGTGGTGGCGGCGGAGGTGATGGTGATTCCCCGCTCTTGCTCCTGTTCCATCCAGTCCATGGTGGCGGCGCCGTCGTGGACCTCACCGATCTTGTAGTTGATGCCGGTGTAGTACAGGATTCGCTCGGTGGTCGTGGTCTTGCCGGCATCGATGTGCGCCATGATGCCGAAGTTGCGGACCTTGCTCAGGTCGGTCAGCACGTCCTTCTGTGCCACAGAAGTCTTCCCACTCTTTCGGTTGCTTAGTTGCTATCTTTCGCGGTCGGTTTGCGCCCGGCCTCGCCCCAATGTCGCCGCCTTCGCGGCTCCGGGACGCCGCGCACTGCTCTACCAGCGATAATGTGCAAAGGCGCGGTTCGCTTCGGCCATCTTGTGGGTATCCTCACGTCGCTTGACGGCGGCTCCGAGGCCATTGCTGGCATCCAAGATCTCGTTTGCCAGCCGCTCGATCATGGTCTTCTCCCGGCGTTGCCGCGAGAAGCTGACAAGCCACCGCAGTCCCAGCGTGGTTGACCTGTCCGGACGCACCTCCACGGGCACCTGGTACGTCGCACCGCCGACGCGGCGGCTGCGCACCTCTAGGGCCGGCTTGACGTTATCCAGTGCCCGCTTGAGGGTGATGACCGGATCGGTGCCGGTCTTGTCGCGGGCTTGCTCGAGCGCACCATAAACAATGCGCTCGGCCAGCGATTTCTTCCCCTTCAACAGAACTTTGTTCACCAGCTGGGTGACCAGCTGCGACCCGTAGACGGGGTCGTTGACCAACGGACGCTTGGGCGCGGGCCCCTTGCGCGGCATCAGCTCTTCTCCTTCTTGGCGCCGTAGCGGCTGCGAGCCTGCTTGCGGTTCTTGACACCCTGGGTGTCGAGGGAACCGCGGATGATCTTGTACCGCACACCGGGCAGGTCCTTCACACGGCCCCCACGCACCAACACCATCGAGTGCTCCTGCAGGTTGTGGCCTTCGCCGGGAATGTACGCCGTGACCTCGACCTGACTCGTCAGCTTCACACGCGCTACCTTCCGAAGCGCCGAGTTCGGCTTCTTCGGAGTGGTGGTGTACACGCGAGTGCATACGCCACGACGCTGCGGGCTGCCCTTCAGAGCCGCGGTCTTGACCTTGCCGATCTTGTCCCTGCGACCCTTGCGGACCAGCTGCTGAATGGTTGGCATCTACCGGCTTTCTGTGTTCGATGTCTTGTTAACGTCTTGCAAGTCTCTGTACTGCAGTTACGCCCCGCCGCACTACCCCGCGGCCGGGTGTGTCGCACACACTCGGCACCGGAGGCATCCGTTGCATCGTGGACATGCGAATTAGCCCGGCATCCGTTTCCTTACGTCAGGCGCCGTAAGCCGCCAGGCACGAGCAACCACAATACCCGCCGCCGGTCTGGCAGGTCAAAGCGACGCCGGGACTCGCCACCCGACCCGAATGGGCGGGTTGCGTCCAGGCCCTTTCGGTCGTCTGACGTCGGCTTTATCTCTGCTTCAGGTCTGCCTGGCACCACCGGGTGCGGTGCGCATGTCCAAGCTGGCTGCCAGCCGCAGCACCATGTCGGAGAACACCACGTCGGTGTCGATGTCGTCCATCACGCCGGTCATTTCCAGCAACACGAACCCGTGCATTGCCGACCAGAACTCAAGTGCAGCATGGAAGGCCTCCTCGCCGTCGAGACCGTACGAGGACAACACAGCGATCACCGGTGCGGCCGCGCCCCTGGTCGCGGCGGTGTACTCCGGGTCATCACCGCCCAACGGCATCCGGGTGAACGCCGAGTACCGACCGGGGTGGTGACGCGCATAGCTGCGGTAGGCACCGGCCATGACCAGCACGGCGTCGTCCCGTGCGCGCCCCTCACCCACCCGGTTCAGCATCGTGATGATGTCGTCGATCACCCGCATCCGCACGGCGCGGCGCAGATCCTCCAGGCTGTCGACATGGTTGTACAGCGACGGCCCCTTGGTCCCGAGCTGCGTCGCCAGCGCATTGATGGTCAGCGAGTCCCAGCCCTCGCGGTCCAGGAAGGTAAGTGCGCCATCGACGATGCCGTCGCGACTCAGCTTGGCCGGACGGGCCGCTGATTTGCCCGCACGCTGACGTCCACCCGCTGACGGCGGTTCCGGCTGAGCTGCCATGGGATCGCCCTTCGGTTGCGATGACCGCTTCTCGGTGGACTTTGCTGCAGCTAATGACTCTAGTTGACAAGGGCGTGAAACAACCGCGCCAGACCCGGAGTGGCGGCGCGGTGCTGGACCGAAACACGCGGTAGTTAGGTCCACCAAATGCAAATAACCTGTTCATCGCGCAGGCGAATACACGTAGGCTTTTTCGAGGCTCAGCCGAGCCAGATCACCCGCGAGAGCGAAGGGGGCGGCGGTGAAATGGACGAGCGTTGCCGGGCCGCTCGCTACCTGTGTCGTCACCCTCGTTGCTAGCCCAGCCGCGCCCCCGCCGACCGCGCACGCCAAGAATGGCGACACCCACGTCATAGGCCAGGGCATCGAGCAGGTGCTGGACTGTAACGACGCCACCCTGCTGGTCAACGGCACGCAGAACACCGTCACCGCGAAGGGAAACTGCTGGGCGGTGACGGTCATGGGCTCGTCCAACACCGTCGTCGCCGACTCCGTGACGCACGACATCACCGTCTACGGCTACGACGAGACGGTGTTCTTCCACAACGGTGACCCGTTCATCTGGGACCGCGGCCGCGAGCTGGGGATGGTCAACCGGCTGCAGCGGGTGGGCCCATAGACGCGGCCTCAATCACTGCCTACTCACTACGACTCAAGACGCCTAATCGACGAATCGAGGAACAATGCGCGCCCATATCCCGGCATCCAGACTGGCCGCCCTCGCCCTGGGGCTGGCCATCGTCCCTGCGGCTTTCGGGCTGGCCGGCTGCAGCTCTACGGCCAATCCGCCCGGCGGCGCCCCGACGGGCTCCGCGACCACCACGACAACGACAAGCAGCGGAACCGCGGCACCGACGACATCGACAAGCGGCGGAAGCACAACCGCGTCGGTCGAGATCGGCAACACACTGAACTACGGATCGATCGGGACCACGGCCACCCTTGATTGTGCCAACGGCAAATCTCTGAACGTGGCCGGCTCGAGCAACACGCTGACCGTCACCGGCAGTTGCGAGACGGTCACCATCGGCGGTGCCAACAACAAGATCACCTTCGACAAGATCAACAGCCACCTCACGGTGCTGGGTCTCGACAACACCATCATCTACAAAGACGGTGACCCGAAGGTGGACAACATCGGGTCGGGCAACACGATTAATAAGGGCAGCTGACCCGCTAACTCGCCGGGGCGCCGTGGCGCCCGGCGCCCGCCGCGAACCGTCCGGCACCTGCCGTGGCCTCGGCGGCAACGCGGGAAATGCTGGCGAATTCGAGGTCGAGCGCGGCGGCCTCGGGCAACCCCCACTGGTGCAGCGCGGATAGCCGATCCGATCGCAGGCACTGCTGGGGCAGGGCGGCCAATTCGGCCGCCACCTCCTCGGCCGCCTGTCGGGCTTGACCCTTGGGCACGACCCGATTGGCCAGCCCCATCGCCAGCGCTTCATCCGCCACCACACCACGGCCGGTGAGGATCATGTCCATCGCCCGGCTGTGCCCGATCAACCGCGGGAGCCGCACCGTGCCGCCATCGATGAGCGGCACTCCCCACCGCCGGCAGAACACGCCGAACACGGCATCCTCCTCAGCCACCCGCAGATCGCACCACAACGCCAGCTCCAGACCCCCGGCGACGGCGTAGCCGCTGACCGCGGCGATCACCGGTTTGGACAGCACCATTCGCGACGGGCCCATCGGGCCGGGACCGGTCCGGTGCACGCTATTGCCCTCCGGCGTGCCGAATGCCTTCAAATCAGCTCCCGCGCAAAAGGTTCCGCCGTCGCCCCACAGCACGGCCACCGATGCCGAATCGTCACGGTCGAACTGCTCGAAGGCCGCGTACAGCGCTGTGGCCGTCGGGCCGTTGACAGCGTTACGCGCGCCCGGCCGGTTGAGAATCACCGTGGTCACCGGGCCATTGCGCTCTATTCGCACCGGATCACTCATGTCGCCTCCAGGAGTTGAATTGCGTCACGTCGCTCCGCCAGTTCAGTGGCGAAGTCATGATAGGCGGCGCGCAGCCGGGCGCCGGGCCAATCAGCGGGCAGCAATTCGGCGGGCAGCATCGGGTCGGTGAGCAAGTGGCGCACCATCGCTGCGGCCGCCACAAACCGACCGGGAACGTCGGAAGCCTGGGTCATCTCATCAAGGAGCCGGTGGCCCGTTTCTGCCCACGCCGGCAGGTTCCACAGCTGGGCGGCCAGCTCGGCGGGCGCGTCGTCACCCGCTCTGAGCACCCGCACCCGGGCCGCAACCTCGGGATCCAGCTGCGGGTCGAGGTTGTCGGGCCGCATCCATACGCCTTCGCGCAGCTCACCGAAACGCTGGTGGTGCATGGTGGTTCGCAGTGCGGCCCGAGTGCGCGCATCGGTGCCCACGCTGGTGATGATCAGCATGATCCAGTCTCCGCGCCAGGTCCGTACGCGTGGGCGCATGGCCTCGTCCTGGCGGCGCTGCCGGGCCAGCAATCGATCCGAGAGCCGATAGCCGTCGGCCGACCGGATCAGGTCGCCGGCGCTGACCATGCGGGTCAGCGCGACCCGCAACGTCGTCTCCTTGATGCCGAAATCGGCTGTCAGCCTGATCAATTCGCTAGCGGTGGCCCACGCCGGGTGGGCGCCGAGCAGCACGCTCAGCACCACGGACCGGGCTGTCATGCCGGGCATGGCCTACACCTGTGACGCTTTGCGGCCATAGTCGCCGAACGGCTCGTCGCGGTGCTTCACCGCGTCCCGGAAACCGTGCTGGACGGCATCGGCGACGAAGGCGTGGCCCTCGGGCGTGTGCCGGGCGACACCGTCGAACACGGTGCTGACCATCCTGCTGGTGGCCACGCCCTGTTGCAGCAGAGCCGAATTGAGCGCGAGCTTGACCATGACCAGCTGGTTGACCGGCACCGCAGCGATCCTTTGCACCAACCGCTCGGTGCGCTCGTCGAGGTCTTCCGGGTCCGGCGCCTCGACCGCCAGGCCCCAC
>DATMMZ010000108.1:0-7115 GCA_035569455.1 Mycobacterium sp.
CGCCGACGACTTCATCGTCGGTGTCGTCGACAACGCGGACGACAACCCAGCCGACCTCGTCGGCTATTACCGTCTATAGGCCGCCGCCGCTTACCACAGGAACGCCGCCGACAACCGGCGTCACGACGCCGATCCCAACCCCCCCGCAAACGCGCACTACGACGACGGCGACAACCGGCAAACCCCCGCCTCCACCGCCACCCTCGGTCACATCGACCCCGGTTCCGTCCTCATGAGCGAGGAAGGGGATGCTCCGCGCACCATGCCGAAATGGATCGGCATCGTCGGGCTGTTCATCGCGCCGACCACCGTCATCACCTCACTGTGTTATTTCTACGGCTACGTGGCGACCCGGACCTATTTTTCGTACTTCGGAATCGACACGGACGCAATTGGATTCACCAGCACCGACTACGTCATCAAGAGCGTGCCGGCGCTGTACGTGCCGTTGGTGGTGGGCTTGCTGGCGTGGCTGGCGATGTTATGGGCCGGTGAGTACCTGCGTCGCCTTCTGCAATCCGGGCGCAGAACGCGCTTGCTGCGCAGGCTGGCATGGGTTGAGCTGGCTGTCGGGGCGGTGTGCGTGGCCAGGGCGATCGTCGGTCTGACAAAGCCAGACTGGGCCCCGATCCATGTCGATGCGGTGACGCCGGTGGCGCTCGGCCTGGGTACCGCCCTACTGATGGTGGGGTTTTGGATGCTCGCGGGCACACGGGACCCCAACGTGCCGCGGCCGTTCGCGGCCGCTGAACGGGGCAGCCTTGTCGTGGCGGCGGGCGCAATCGTGGTGGCGCTGTTCTGGGTCACCAACATGTTCGCCACCTTTCGTGGTCAAGACCTCGCCAGGAACACCAACGCGGGATTGTGGTCGCGGGCGAACGTCGTCGTTCTGGATGTGGAGGCCACACAGGACCTGCCGCTGCTGCTGGACAATCAGGTCAAAGTGAGCTGGGCGCCGCTGGGAAGCGACTCGACAGCGAAGTCGGCGTTTCTTCGCTACGAGTGTTTCCGCGCACTGGCCGTCCACAATGACCGCTGGGTGTTGGTGCCGGCCCGATGGGCTCCCACCGCCGGCTTCGCCGTGATCGTCACTGCCGACTCCTCTCATCTCATCTCGTTCAAGAGAATTGAGCACATCGCGGACAGCGACGCGGCGAAGAACACCGCTGGAAACTGGGAGTGCCCCGAGGTCGGCATCGATGCGCAGGGCAAATAGCCGCCACATCGTCTCAGCCATTGGGCTACGAAACCCTCCCACGTCGGCCCTTAATAAGGCGGTGTCAGCGCGCGTCGCTCGGCGGCAGCGGAATCGAGATGCGAACGGATTTAGCACTTGTCGTAAAGGTTGTCCGAAAAGGGGGCAGGAGGGCAGAAGCCGGGAGGAGGCGGTATGAGGTAGCCGTGTCCGCCTAACACCGAATAGTGATAGTTGTGGCAGGTGTTCATATCCCAAGGGAGGGGCCCGTTCGTCTTGGGTAGGGGCTGCCCCGGGCACCAGCAGCCGTATGGCACGTCGCAGCCGGGGGGTAGGGCTTGGGCGGTACCCGCGGCGAGGCCCAGACCCGCCACCGGGACGGCGCCTGATAGCAACGCCCCGCCAATGATCCGCATCAGAGAGCTAGGGGTGTTCATGGCGGTCCCTCTCGGTTCTCAGATCTATGAGCGCCGTTAGTTTGCCGCGCACCACTTGTGAAATTCTTGCGTTCGCTGAACGGGTCGATCAGGCCGGCGGGGGAGGCCAGGCGCCCAGCGGTCTGCCGATTTCCCATTCGTGCCGGAACGGGTCGACGATGCGGCCGATGCGCCAGCCGTGCTCGTCTGCCACCGCAGCGGTTTCGCTCGCACCCGCGCCGACTGCTTGCTGTAGAACGGCGGCCGGATCCTCGACGACCAGCAGGGTCCGGCTCGTCATGCCGCCGATTGCCCGTGGGCTGAACCGGTTGAGCTCCGGGGCGGCCGCGGCCACCCAGAAAGCAGCGTCACCGATCGCGAGTTGGGCGACGATGTCATCACCATCACCGACGCGGTGAGTCACGGTCGCGCCGAACGCCGCTTGGTAGAACTCAACGGCGCGCGCTGGCTTTTCGACCCATAGCTCTGGCTGGATTGCGGTCATCGGCGGTTCCTTCCACCCGGCACGTAGAGCCAGACTAGCCAGCGCGCGCGTTGGAAGATCGGCTGCCATTGATTATGGGATTGCCGGTTTGCGGTGGATACGTAATCCCAAATTTGCGGCGCTCAATCAAGCTCGGTCTGCCAACGGTTGTTTGCACAGCTCAGCAGCCCGATGAACGCTGATATCACGATTTATAGTTCGTTTGCTGATCGTAAAAGAGAATTAGTTCTGTTTCGAGATGTATGCATTTATGAGACATTCTGGCGGTATAGAACGTAAGCCATTTGCTGACTTTAAGCGTGATGCGGGCCACAAATTTTGGTTTTCTAAGTGTTTTATTGCTAGCGTTCCTGCCCATGATTGCTCTCGCAACGCTATTGACGCTTATCAATCAGGTCTCTGGGACGCCCTATATTACGGGTGGAGATACTCCCGCCGGGACCGACTGTTCAGGGCTCGCTTCGTGGGTCGCTAATGCGGCAACCGACAGGCCGATTTTCGGGAACAGATTTAATACCGGGAACGAGGAAGCTGCTTTGTTGCAGCGCGGCTTTCAATATGGAACCGCTCCCGATGCCTTGGTGATCGGGTGGAACGGTGGTCACACCGCGGTGACCTTGCCGGATGGGACCTCGGTATCCAGTGGTGAACACGGCGGGGTACATATTGGTGGTCCGGGCGCCTACCAGCGTGGGTTCACGCACCACATGTTCCTGCCGATGCCGCCGGACGGCGCTCTGCCGCCGCCCGACGCGGCGCCCGTTCTGGTCGATGCGGTGGCTCCCGCTCCGCCTGCGCCGGATGCGCCTCCGGTTGTGGTCGATGCTCCGGCTCCCGAAATGCCCGCTCCGCCGCCGGCGCCGGTGGGTGATCCCGCAATCGCGAATACGTAACAATTCGAGTGACGGATGTGGTGATCTGTCTAACACATCAATTTTGCGATATCGATCACATTGATCCGTCGTAGTTATCGAATTCATCGATGCCGCCGTTTGTGAGGAATATCACTCCTCACAAACGGCGGCACACAGCTATTCAGCGTCGGCTTTTCGTTCGAGTTTCGCCCGGGCCTGCTCGATTTGGTCGAAGGCGTAGGTCGCCATTTCGGCGGTGGTCATCGCTTGGCCGGCGCGCGCGAGCGATTCGTATTTCTGATCACCCAGGACCTCGCGGAGATGGGCGATCGCCCTGGTGATCGCGGCAAGGGATGACTCCGTGAGCGTGGTGAGAGCGAAGCCGGCGATGGTGGCCGCCGGCTCATAGCGGCGGTGGCGATCGAGGAACGTCGCGAGGATAGCCGGCGGCATACAAATTGTGTTGGTGTTGCCGGCATCGTGGCAGTTGCGGATCGCAAGCATCCCCTAGTCGAGCGCGGCCAACGCGTCGCCAAACTCGGCCTCGAGGCGGAACAGAGCTTCCTGCCAAATCGTGACCTGGCGCATCTGGGCCGAGAAGCTGGGCATCACGGTTGACGAAATCACCGCGCACGCCGAAGGCGATGTCGATGTGCAGGGCTTTTTCGGTCTCGAAGACGCGGTCCGCGCCGGATTCACCGAGGTGCGGCTGGTCGTCAAGGTGACCGGACCGGAGACACCGGAGCGCTACCGCGAACTACAGGAAGCAGTGGACGCGCACTGCCCGGTGCTGGATATCACCCGAAATCCCACCCCGGTGGCGACGAGCGTGGAGATCGCCTAGCCACGTATCGTGACGCTGGTGATCTGCCCATGATTTTTATCGTCGTCAAGTTCGAAACCAAACCGGAGTGGACCGACCGCTGGCCGGATTTCGTGGCGTCGTTCACCGAGGCCACTCGCGCCGAAGAGGGCAACCTGTGGTTCGAGTGGTCTCGCAGCCTCGACAACCCGGCAGAGTACGTTCTCGTCGAGGCATTCCGTGACGGTGACGCGGGCGGCGTCCACGTCAACAGCGATCACTTCAAGAAGGCGATGCGGGAGCTGCCGCAGGCGCTGACGTCCACGCCCAAGATCATCAGCCAGACGGTCGACGCGACGGGGTGGTCGGAACTGGGGGAGATGTCGGTCGACTAACCGACCGCCACCGCGATTTCCTCGCCCAGCCGATACCCCGGAGCCAGCGGAAGTGTGTCGCCGCTCCAGAACTTGCCCGGGTCAAACCAATTTGTGTCCTTGTCCGTGATGAGCAATCCCATTTCCTCATAGGTGATCGCCACCGTCTCGGCGCAGTATGCGGTCCCCACGCTCATCTTGCGGTTTTCGCGGCGGCGCAGCGTCTCCTCGCGAACCTTCTTGTCCACGAACGGGATTCCACGCACCCAGTCGTTGACGGTTGGGAGCCGGCCGCGCAGCCACCGGCCGGTCAGCCGGGCGGTGGTGGGGAACGCGGTCCCATCCATCCGCGCGATCACCCGCAGCAGTTCGTTCTCCTGTTTGCGGGTCGCGTATGGCGTCAGCTGGCGCAGCCAGCACCGCTGGTGGTAACGCCCGGTCCACTGCAGGACCGCCTGCTTGAGGTCGTTGAGCTGCACGCCACGGTGGTTGGTCCCCGTCCACATGTCGACGAGCTTGTCGCCCAGCTCGGCATGCCAGATCAGCGGCGGTAGGTCGTCGACGGCCACCGTCATGCCGACGTGATTCACCGGACTGTTCGTCAACGTCTGGATGGCACGGTCGGGCCGTGATCCGCCGCGGAACAGCCACAGGTCGCCGGTCCGGGTCTCTTCCAGCGCTTGGTCCAGGGTCAGCATGTTATGCCGCCATTATCAACGACTCAGCACTTCGTTAGCGAGTTTGCGCGCGGAGACGGCCGCCGGATAACCGGCGTAGCCGGTCATGTGGTAGATCACCTCTTCGATCTCCTCGAGGGTCAACCCGTTGTTCAGCGCGATCTGGAAGTGGATCTTCAGTTCGTCACTGGCCCGCAGCGCGATGAGTGCGCCGAGCGTTACCAGGCTGCGGGACCGGCGATCCAGGCCTGGGCGGGTCCACAGCGGGGCGAAAACGTGCTCGAGGCTCAGGTCGCCGAGCTCGTCGGCGACGCCGCCGTCGCGCAGGCTGGTGACATCGTCCGGGATGCCGGGCAGCATCTTCCTGAGCACGTCGAGACCCTGCGTGCGGTTGTCTGCCATCGCCGTCCACCTTTCTGTGCGGTTTAAAGCCGGGGTTCGCGTGAGATCTGGTAGTCGATGTAGGCGTCCCAGTCCTCGACGCGGCGGCGCAACTCGTCGACCACCCGGGGGTGGGTGGGCACGAAGAATCGGTTGCGCAGGATCGCGTCGGCGACCAGTTCGCCGACCGGCTCGGGCTGCAGCAGCCCGAATTGCTCGCCGGGAGTCCGCAGCGGCGCCCCACCACCGAATGTCGCGACGGCGGCCGCGATGTTGGTCAGCACCGGGCCGGGACACAGCAGGGTGACGCCAATGTTCTTGGGCCGCAGATAGATTGCCAGCCCTTCGCTGATCTGCACGAGCGCGGCTTTGGTCGCTGCATACGGCAGCCGGTCGTAGGAATAGGTGAAAAGCCCGGCGAAGGAGGCGGTGTTCACCAGATGCCCGCTGCCCTGATCGAGTAGCAGCGGCAGGAACGCGGCGTTACTGCGCACCACAGACATCAGATTGATGTCGAGGATGCGTTGCCACTCGGTGACGGGAATGTCCTGGGGCAAACCGTTCGTCAGTACGCCGACATTGTTGACAACGACGTCGACCCGGCCGAACCGTTGCAGCGCCGCGCTCCGAATGCCTTCGAACGCTTGCGGATCCGCGACATCGGCGCGCTGCGGCAGCACAGCGACTCCCTTGCCGCTCAGGTCGCCGGCAAGGGCTTCGACACCGTCGTCGTCAAGATCGACAGCCACTATGTGAGCGCCACGGTCGGCGAGCGCGCACGCGGTGGCGCGGCCTATACCGCTGCCCGCTCCGGTGATGACGGCGACCTTTTCGTGAAGGGTGTCCATGGCGGTAATAGCCTGTCAACTATGCGCAACATTTGGAAGTGGATCGGCCTGGCCGGTGTCGCCGGCGTCGTCGCCGGCGGGGCGCTGGTAGTGCGCGATCAACGGAAACGGCGTTCCTACTCCGCCGACGAGATCCGGGCCCGGCTGCATCAGAAGCTGGCCGAATACGATGGGGAGAGCTTTCAGTCCAAATCGGGATCGGGCGCTGCTTCGACCGCGAACAAGCGATAGCTGCCGGAAAAGCCTTTCAGCTCGACGTCGCGGCCTTCGTCGAAACGGATGTCTTGAAGTTCGGCGCAGTCGCGCAGCGCGTCCCGCACCGGTTGGCTCACCAGGATCTCGCCACCGACGGCCTGCGCGGCGACCCGGGCCGCCATCGCGACGTTGCGGCCGAACAGATCGTCGCCACGGCGCACCGAACGACCCATATGGATGCCGATGCGCACCCGAATTTCCTCCTGCCGCTTGCGCTTTGCGTCCCTATCCAGCTCATGCTGTACGTCGATACCGCAGCGCACCGCCTGCTCGGCGCGAGCAAAGGCGATCATGAAGCCGTCGCCCTGACTCTTCACCACATGTCCGGACTGGCGCTGCACCAGTCGCTGCACGAGCTTGTCGTGCGAGCCGATCAGCTTGACCCAC
Source organism: Mycobacterium sp. (assembly GCA_035569455.1). Classification (GTDB taxonomy): domain Bacteria; phylum Actinomycetota; class Actinomycetes; order Mycobacteriales; family Mycobacteriaceae; genus Mycobacterium. The sequence goes on from DATMMZ010000108.1 coordinate 6,695, forward strand.
GCGCGGTCGCCAATCCGTTCGTTGAGGGCGGTGGACTCCTCGATGTCGGAGAACATGATCACCACCCGGCCGTCGCGGGTTACCCGGGCCAGGTCGGGCTGCTCGACCTCGGCCCAGTCGGCAAGGTCCTCGATCGAGCTGCGCACGGCCGCGCCGAAGCCCTCCTTGCGCATGATGTTCGCGGTGTTCCACACCGTCTTGACGGCCTCGCGACCGCCCGACAGCAGCCAGTTGCGGGCGTCCGCGCGCTGCCGTAACTCTTCGGCCTCTTGGCGGCTAAGCGCAAGCAACCTCCACAACACGGCGAGCGCGCCGGCTTCGACGACGGCAACCCCGGCCAACACATAGACCGCGATATGCAGCGCATCACCCACGTCAGGCATCCTGCACATCCTTCCAGGGACCGCTTTCGCCTCAGGTT
>DATMMZ010000109.1:0-40780 GCA_035569455.1 Mycobacterium sp.
CAGGCTACATCGTGTGCGTTCGGCGGAGCGGATCGCGGTACGCTGTTTGTCACGACCGGCCGCGAGCAGCTCGACGCGCAGGCGCTTGCACGCCAGCCCGACGCAGGACGGGTGTTCCGGATCACGGGCCTCGGCGCGCGCGGGCCCGGCTGCAACCCCTACCGCGGCTCGCTTCCCGGATAAGCCGCCGGGTCAAACGCAAACCAAAGGAGGCAAACGATGGCCGCCCCAGCAAAACGCGTTCGCCCAAAAAAGGACGCGGCCGATCGCGGCCCGCAGACCGTGTCTCGCCCCCGGCCGGCCAAGCAGAGTGCGGCCGCCCCCTCCCCGTTTCCACCCATCGCCGACTTTGCGTTCCTCTCTGACTGTCACACCGGCGCTCTGGAGGCGCCCGACGGCGCGATCGACTGGCTATGCGTGCCCCGGTTTGACTCGCCCAGCATCTTCGGGTCGCTGCTGGACCGCGGGGCGGGGTCGTTTCGACTGGCCCCGTTCGGGATCAACGTGCCCAGCGGCCGGACCTATGAGCCGGGCACCAACACCCTGCTGACGTCTTGGCGCACACCCACCGGCTGGGCGGTGGTTCGCGATGCACTCACAATGGGGCCGCGGTCCGGCGAGGACAGGGTCACCCCCCACACCCGCCCGCCCAGTGACGAGGACGCTCAGCACGTGCTCGTGCGCGTCGTCACCTGCCTGGACGGCGAGGTCGAGATCGACCTCGTGTGCGAGCCGGCGTTTGACTACGGACGCGCGCCGGCCGACTGGACACTGGCCGACGACCGACACAGCGCCGACGCGGCCGGCGCTGGCCAAACCATCCGGCTCTATACCGATCTGCTGCTGGGGATCGAGGAAAACCGCGCCCGTGCACGGCACGTGCTGGTCAAGGGCGAGCAGTCGTTTTGCGCCCTCTCCTGGGCCGAGGGGCTGGCCGGACCGGCGACCGTCGAACAGGCTCGTGGCCAGCTGGAAGCAACCACACGGTTTTGGCACCGGTGGGTTAGCAGGGCGCTGATCCCCGACCACCAGCTGTCGCCGCTGATCGAACGTTCGGCGCTGGCGATCAAAGGCCTCACCTACATGCCGACCGGCGCCACCGTGGCCGCGTTGACCACCTCCTTGCCCGAGACGCCCGGCGGGGAGCGCAACTGGGACTACCGCTACACCTGGATCCGCGACTCGACTTTCACCTTGCGCGCCCTGCACTTCCTCGAGCTCGATTGGGAAGCCGACGAGTTCATGCAGTACATAGCCGATCTCGAGCGCAACGAGGACGGCGCCCTGCAGATCATGTACGGCATCGATGGCCGGCGCGACCTGACCGAGACCCTGCGCGAAGAGCTCTCCGGGTACGCCGGCGCACGTCCGGTACGAATTGGCAACGGTGCCTTTGCCCAGCGCCAAAACGATGTGTACGGCGCTGCGCTGGACTCGGTGCTGTTGCAGAGCCGGCGCAGCCAACGCCTGCCGCAGCGGCTGTGGCCGCTGGTCCAATCCCAGGCCGAGTGCGCGACCGCCGTCTGGCGCCAACCCGACCAGGGGATTTGGGAAGCCCGCGGCGAACCCCGCCACTACGTCTCCTCCAAGCTGATGTGCTGGGTCGCGCTCGACCGCGCCGCTAAGCTCGCCGAAATCCGCGGCGATCGCACGGCGCAGCAACGCTGGGCGCACACCGCGGAGACGATCAAGGCCGACATCCTCGAGCACGGCGTCGACCGGCGCGGGGTGCTGCGCCAGCACTACGACACCGACGCGCTGGACGCCTCTGCCCTGCTGGCCGCGATCTTCGGCTTCCTGCCCGGCGACGATCAGCGCCTGCGGGCCACCGTGTTGGCGATCGCCGACGAACTGACCGAAGACGGCTACGTGCTGCGCTACCGCACCGACGAGACCGACGACGGGCTCGCAGGCGAAGAGGGCACGTTTCTGATCTGCTCGTTCTGGCTGGTTTCAGCGCTGGTCATCATCGGTCAGAACCAGCGGGCGCGCGACCTGATGGGGCGCCTGATCAGGGTCGCTTCCCCGCTCGGCCTCTACGCCGAGGAGTACGACGTCGAGACCGGACGCCACCTCGGAAACTTTCCCCAGGCCTTCTCCCACCTGGCGCTAGTCGAAGCCGCCGGACGGATTATCGTCGCTGAGCGTCTACAGGAGGTACGCGGATGACCGGCGCTTTTGCGGCGGGTTCATAAGCATCACAACGGCTCCCACGGGAAACTCACTCAATTAACTTGCTGTCATGGCAGATTGGCCCGACATCGGCATCGATGAACGCGTATCGCCGCCACCAATTTGCAATTTGGAGATTGAAATCGTGTCACGCCGAACAATGACGGGTGGCTAGCAAGCGCCGAAAATTTGTTCGGCATCCGCTGTATCCCGCGCTGAAAACCATTGCCTAAGAATGCATTAGCACCGCAGCCAACATGCGGTCGCACAGCGTGCCGCGCGCAACAATGACTCGCGCCAGCCACGCGATCACGATTAATGATATGACGAATCATAAAGGCAGAGTGGCGATCACGCTATGCAGCGGTGCTGCCGTGCTCGCCTTGGCAGTCGGGTACGGCGGTCGCGTCGGCGGCGAGTCGCCAAGCAGCACAGCAACACCAACGACTATTACGACCACGAGGAGTCCTTTCTCCGACCTGACGGAGGTGCCCGCGCCTCCAGCGCCTGCCGGGGGCCAAACCGACGGCGCCGTCCCCGGACGTCTCATCGGCGGACCAGAAGGGTGCATTGCCGGCCTCAACTGCGGTTGCATTCCTCGCATCTGCTACACCGCGCCGCCCCGGCGAGGTGATCCCCCCGGCCGCCAACCTCCCTCTGACCGGCCCTAAGCGGCTGCCGGACGGGGCGCAGCCGGAGCTCGAATTACCTTGCAGTAGCGGCTTTCGCGTTTGCTTGAATCGTGCGGTCACCAGTCGCCGGCGGTGGCGCTGTCAGCTCAGTATGCCGATTCGACAACCGAAAGCACACGTGGGCTCGCTTCGCCAGCAACCTGGCTCGGCACCCCGGCGCGGTGGCCGACCGGGTTAGCACACGGACGCCGTTGTTAGACCCTCGACTCCGCGGCATGGGTGAGCCGCTCCTCCATACCTTCTAAGATGCGCCGGATCCTCTGCCGCTCGCGCTCGCCAACACCGCCGACGATGCACTCTTCGATTTCGTTCCATATCTGCTCAACCTCTGGGCGGAGTGCGCGACTTGCCGGGGTTGGTTCGATATCGTACGCGCGCTTGTCATCGGCACGTGGCGAGCGCCGCACGAAGCCCGCGTGTTCGAGGCGTTGGATACTCCTCGTCATCGTGGCCGCATCGGAGTCGAGTAGGCGGATGAGGTCGGTCTGGCGCTGCGGACCCAATTCCCACAGATACATCATGAGCAGGTCCTGAGTGGGGTGTAGACCGACGCGGCGCAATAGATTCCCGGCCACCATCCGGTGCAGACGCGCGACTCGATAGAGCGCGGCACCGATCGGCGCACCACGTGCGGCGGCCGGCACCGGAACACTCGTGGGTCCGCTCCGTTCTGGTGGTGTGCTGGGTTTTGCCATTCGTCTCCTCGCTCCGCCGTCGTCTACTACCCGAGCAGCTTAATAGAAAAACTCTTGTAGTTATAGGTTTTGGAATAAATCACACCATATTACCTGTTCGGACGGTTAAGTAGCTGAGGCGAGAGGAGTGGAGTGATGGATTACGGAGCGTTACCGCCGGAGATCAACTCCGCTCGAATGTATGCCGGAGCGGGATCAGGCCCGCTGTTGACCGCCGCGGTGGCCTGGGATGGTCTAGCCGAGGACCTGTACTCGACGGCGGCCTCCTACGGCGCAGTCATCTCCGCGTTGACCAGCGACGCATGGTCGGGGCCGTCATCGGCGTCGATGGCGGCCGCGGGCGCCACCTACAAGGCGTGGATGACCAGCACTGCCGGGCAGGCCGAGCAGGCCGCCACACACGCCCGGTTAGCAGCGGCCGCCTACCACACTGCGTTCGCTATGACGGTGCCCCCGCCGGCGATCGCGGCCAACCGCAGCCTGTTGGCGGCGCTGGTGGCCACCAACTTCTTGGGGCAAAACACGCCGGCGATCGCTGCCACCGAGGCTCTGTACGCCGAGATGTGGGCCCGAGACGCGGCCGCCATGTACGGCTACGCCGGATCCTCGGCGAGCGCCAGCCGGCTGACACCGTTCACCCCGCCGGCGCCGACCACTAACGCCGCCGGGTGGGCCGCGCAATCTGCCGCCGTCGCCCAGGCGGCCGCCAGCGCGGCGGGAGCCCCCGCCCGGACCGTGATGTCAACGGCCCCGCAATTGATCTCCGCGCTGCCCCAGGCGCTGCAGAGCCTCGCATCACCGGGGTCGTCAGCGTCGCCGCTCGTGGACCTACTGGGCAGCTTGGCCCCGTACGCGGGACTCGCGGCCGGGGGCACCGGCGTTGTCGGTGCAGCCGAGGGGTTGGTGGATTTTGTGCTGGGTCTCGTGAGCACGGCGGCGCAAGCCTCGGTGGTGGCTGCCGGTCGCGGCGCGGCTGCCGGATCGGGGTTGGTAGGGACGGGCGCGGTCGGTTCTGGGGCCGGGGTGCTCGCGGGGGACGTTGAGCCCGCTGCGAGCGCGTCGGCAAGCATGGGCAGGGCGGGTGCGGTCGGTGCCTTGTCGGTGCCGCCCAGCTGGACCACGGTCGCGCCCACGGCACGGCTCTTGGCGGCGCCGAGTATCACGCTGGCCGCCGAACCGATCTGGACGGGCATGCCGCCAGCCATGTGGAGCGCGCTCCCGATGGCGCAGCTGAACGGGCGCGGTGCTGCTAGCCGATCCTGGACACATCACTACGAGACCCGCCCGGGCACAAACGATCGGCCATCAGCGATATGAGCGCGCTGACAGGGCCAAGTGAGCAGGGCCTTTGTCTGTGCGGGTCAGAGTCTGATTCGGTTATCAGACAAGCAAGTTCGGCGCTTCTGCCGCAGGTGTGTGCAAGGCGATCGGAGAATGGAGAAACCCGATGTCATTCGTAGCCACACGACCGCAGATGCTGTCCGCGGCGGCAAGCGATCTGCAAGCGATTGGTTCGGCCTTGAGTGCCCGCAGTACGGCCGCGGCGGCCCCGACCATGTCATGAACCGCCGCCGCTTGGGCGCTGACCGCAACCCGGGCTTAGCGCACCACCATTACCCGGCGGTGTCGAGTAATTCGAAATGAATTGAGCCACAGGAAAATACGGGTTGGCCTGACGTTTTGGAGATACGGTAATCGGCCCGAATGAGCTTGCCGTCATGGCATATTGGGCTGACTGTCACGTCGGTTGGCACACTTCATACCGCCCGGAGGCCTGGCGCTACGAAAGGGTCCAGTCATTGAACGTCCCGCTGTGCGAAGATGATATGGTACCGCCGAGCACGGACGATCGCTCCCAGCGGGCCGCGGCTCCATGCCGTCGTCAGCGGTCGGTGACAGCATGATTGAAATTCGCGAACGCAGGCCGCGACGGTGGCCGTAAAGGCGACCACGTTCGCTATCTGCACCGCCAGCCAGGCCGTCGTGGTTGACGGTGAAAATGCGCCGCTACCTGCGCTAACCAGGCTTGAACCAAGCCGGCTTTCGCTCTAGTCTGCGATGGCTGTGTACCGTCACACCAAAGCGGCCAGGTTGTTGTGCCTGGACACATTGTCTTGCGAGGCCGCGCAGAGGACGATTGGAAAGCCACGACAAGCCCAGAACCAGGCATTTCAAGTACATCCCGGAGGTACCGCATGACCAGCCTGAGCGCCAATCTCGTCGCATCGAAAGATCGCTACCCTGACCGCATTGCGCTCCGCTGCGAAGATTTGCAGTTAACCTACACTCAATTCGACGCCGCGGCCGCCCGCGTGGCGACCCTGCTGGAGCGGGCCGGACTCGAGCCCGGCGACCGGGTGGGCGTGATGTTGCCGAACACGCCCGCATTCGCCGTCGCGTTCTACGGGATCATGTATCGGGGCGCCGTCGCAGTCCCGATGAACCCGCTGCTGAAGTCCCGTGAGGTGTCCTACTACCTGTCCAACAGCGGCGCCAAGGCGCTATTCGCGGCACCGGCCTTCGCCGGGGAGGCCACCGCCGGCGCAGCCGAGGTGGGCGCCCAGTGCTGGCTTGTCGACGATGCTGAGCTGGCCAAGCTCATCGCCGACCTGCCCGCGCAAGAGTCCCCGGTGCAACGCGATGACGACGACGTCGCGGTCATCCTGCATACTTCCGGCACCACCGGCAAGCCCAAGGGAGCCATGCTCACGCACGGCAATCTGGCGCGCAATTGCGAGGTCAGCGTGCGCACCCTGGTTGAGACCACCTCGGATGACGTGGTGATGGGCTGCCTTCCGCTGTTCCACGTCTTCGGCCTGACCTGCGGTCTCAACAGTTCGGTCCTGGCGGGCGCGATGATGACGCTCCTCCCTCGATTCGACCCACGCAAGGCTCTCGAAGTGATCGAGCGTGATGCCGTCACGGTGTTCGAGGGCGTGCCGACGATGTATTCAGCGATGCTCAGCGTGGCAGACGAGGTCTCGCCGGATGCGACGCGCAGCCTGCGGACCTGCGTCTCGGGAGGCGCGGCCCTGCCCGTACAGGTTCTCACCGACTTCGAAAAGGCCTTCGGCTGCACCGTTCTCGAGGGCTACGGGCTCTCAGAGAGCTCTCCGGCTGCCGCATTCAATCATCCGAACCGGCCGCGCAAGGCGGGCTCCATCGGCACCCCGATCGACGGCGTGGAGATGCGGGTGGTCGACCTCGACGGGGTTGAGGTCCCCCAAGGCCAGACGGGCGAGATTCAGATCCGCGGCCACAACGTGATGAAGGGCTATTGGAACTTGCCCGATGCAACCAAGGCCACGATCACCGCCGACGGGTGGCTAAACACCGGCGACGTCGGAAAAGTTGACGAGGACGGCTACTTCTACATCGTCGACCGAACCAAGGACATGATCATCCGCGGCGGGTACAACGTCTACCCGCGCGAGATCGAGGAGGTGCTCTACGAGCACCCGGACGTGGCCGAAGCCGCCGTCGTTGGTATCCCGCACGACTCGCTCGGCGAGGAAGTCGGCGCCGCGGTCGCCCTCAAGAAGGGGGCCGCGGTGACTTCCGATGAGTTGCGCGACTACGTCAAGGCCCGGGTGGCCGCTTACAAGTACCCGCGCCTGGTCTGGCTCGTCGACGCGCTGCCCAAGGGGCCCACTGGCAAGGTGCAGAAACGCGACATCACTGTTCCGACAACCGAAAGCACCCGATAACTATGGCAACTCCCAAGGATTCTACGACCAGCGTCGACGAGCTGGCTGCGCCGCTCGACCTGCTCCTTACCAGCGCCACCAAGCCATTCGTCAGCCGAATGATGCCGGACGCCACCTGGGCCCGCTTCGCTGGCAACCTTGCTCAGCACCCCGGCGCGGTGGCCGACCGGGTTGGCGCGCTGACCCGTGAACTCGGCAGTATCGCCGCCGGCAAGTCTCACCGCGTTCCGGCACGCGCCGACAAACGCTTCAGCGATCCTGCGTGGCAAGAGAATCCGCTGCTTCACCGAATCATGCAGGCCTATCTGGCAGGTTCCGAGACCGCCGAGGGGTTGCTGGCCGACGCCGAGTTGGATTGGCGCGACAAAGAGAGGATGCAGTTCGTCATAGACAACTTTGTGGAGGGCCTGGCACCCAGCAACAACCCGCTGATCAGTCCGCTCGGCTGGAAGGCGCTGATCGACACCGGCGGTCTGAACGCAATACGGGGGGTGAGGGCCTTTGCCCGAGACATGCTTTCGAAGCCTCGCGTGCCGGCGATGGTCGAGCCCGACGCCTTTGCGGTCGGGGAGACCGTGGCCGTCACCAAGGGCGCGGTGGTGCTTCAGACCTCGGTGTTCGAATTGATTCAATACGCCCCGCAGACAGCCAAGGTGCGCGCGATCCCATTGCTCATGGTGCCGCCGGTGATCAACAAGTTCTACATCATGGATATCGCGCCCGGGCGCAGCATGATCGAGTATTTCGTGCAGCAGGGCCAGCAGGTCTTTGTCATTTCGTGGCGCAATCCGCAAGCGCGCCACCGGGATTGGGGCTTCGACACCTACGGCGCGGCGATCGTGGAGGCAATGGACGCGGTGCAGAAAATCACCGGGACCGACAGCACCCACCTGCTGGCCACCTGCTCGGGCGGCATCATCGCAGCGATGACGGCGGCCCACCTCGCCGACATCGGCGAGGGCGATCGGGTCGCGGGCCTCAACCTGGCGGTCACCGTGCTGGACGAGACCCGGGCCGGGTTCGCGGCGGCGGTCATGAGCGACCGCGCGGCGCAGGCCGCGATTCGAGTTTCGGCCCGGAAGGGCTTCCTCGACGGGCGCGACATGGCGGAGATGTTCGCCTGGCTGCGGCCCACCGACCTGGTGTGGCGGTACTGGGTGAACAACTACGTGCAGGGCCGGGCGCCGGCGCCGTTCGACGTCCTGTTCTGGAACGCGGACACCACCCGGATGGCCGCTGCCCTGCACCGCGACCTGGTGCTGATGGGGCTGCGCAACGCGCTGGTCACCCCCGGCGGGGTCAGCATGCTGGGCAGCCCGGTCGACCTGGCCAAGATCACCTCCGACGCCTACATCGTCGGCGGCGTCGCCGACCACATCTGCCCATGGCAGGCCACCTATCGCAGCGCGCGCCTGCTCGGCAGCAAGGACAACCGGTACGTGCTGTCCACCAGCGGTCACATCGCGGCACTGGTGAACCCACCCGGCAACCCGAAGGCGTCGTTCCGAACGGGTCCGGTCGACGTCGAAGATCCCGAACAGTGGCTGGACTCCGCTCAGAAGTTCGCTGACTCCTGGTGGACGGATTACGTTAGCTGGCTCGCTGAGCGCAGCGGCCCAGAGATCGACGCTCCGAAAGCGCTCGGCGGCGAAGACCTCCCGCCGCTCGGCCCCGCCCCCGGCAGCTACGTGATGGAGAAGTGAGCCATGGCTAGCGCCGCGCGACGCCGCAGGGCCCTCATGGAGGCATCGGAAACAACGATCGGCGAGGAGTGCTACGTCAACGCGGGCGGGCAGCGGATCCGGGTGAACGTGCGCCACGGAACCGGCGTGCCGCTCGTGCTGTGTAACGGCATCGGGGCCAGCCTGGAAGTACTCGATCCGCTGGTGGAGCAGCTGAATCCGGCGTCGACAGTGGTCAGATTCGACGTTCCCGGGACCGGCGGATCGCCCACCTCCCTTCTGCCCTACGGGTTTCCGTACCTTGCCTGGGTATTGGGCCGGGTGCTTTCCAAGCTGGGAATCGGGGTGGTGGATGTACTCGGGCTGTCCTGGGGCGGCGCTCTTGCGCAGCAGTTCGCCTTCCAGAACCCGCGCCGCTGCCGGCGCCTGATACTCGCGGCCACTGGCACCGGCGCGCTGATGGTCCCCGCTCACCCCAGGATCCTGGCGAAAATGGTTACACCGCGCAGGTTCTCGGATCCCGACTACGCCGCAACGATTGCCGGCGAGCTATACGGTGGTACCGTCCGCGCGCATGGTGAAGACGTGGCGCAACTGTTCGTGCGGCAATTGCACGCAGGGTCGAAGACCGGCTATCTGCACCAGCTTCTCGCAGGTGCGGGATGGACCAGCCTGTTCGCCTTGCCCGCGGTGCGGCAACGGACGTTGATCGTGGCGGGCACGGACGACCCGATCATCCCTGCCATCAACGGCCGCATCATGAACGCGTTGTTGCCTCATTCGCGGCTGTACCTGCATTCCGGCGGGCACATCGACCTCGTCCACAACGCGACAGAACTCGCGCCCGTCATCAACAAGTTCCTACGCGAGCCAGGAGAACGACCCTGAGCCACCCCGACATTCGGGACTTCGCCACGTCGGATCTAAACTCCTTCGGCTGTTATCGGTGATCGAAACCTTCCTACACGCACCCGGAGAATGACCATGACAACGATGCCAAAACCATTCAGTTCGTTTGAGACGCGAGGCGCCAAGGACGCCGATCCGGCCACCGCCGCGCTCGTCGACGACATCGGGCGTTCCCGGGGGACGGACTACTTCCTGATGAGGGATCAGCTGACCGACCATGAAAAGGAGATCTTCGCCAAGGTCCGGGCGTTCGGCGAGGCCGAGATTTTGCCGATCGCCAACGACTACTGGGAACGCGGCGAGTTCCCGTTCGAGCTGATCCCGAAGATCGCCGCGCTGAACATTGTCGGCGACCACAACCTGGGCGACTACGGGTGCACACCGATGAGCGCCGTCGCCAACGGACTCATCACCTACGAGCTGTCCCGCATCGACGGGAGCATATGCACGTTCTTGGGCGTGCACGTCGGGCTGGGGATGCAGTCGATCAACATCCTCGGTTCCGAGGAACAGCGGCAACGCTACCTACCGGCGATGGCGCGCCTGGAAAAGATCGGCGCGTTCGCCCTGACCGAGCCCGAGCACGGCTCCGACGCGGTCATCCTCGAGGCCACCGCTGAGCGTCAAGGCGATGAGTGGGTGCTCAACGGCCGCAAGCGCTGGCCGGGCAACGCCGTGTGGTGCGACATCATCGTCGTGTACGCCCGCGACACCTCGGACAACCAAGTCAAGGCGTTCGTCGTGGAGAAGGACAACCCCGGATACGCTGCGACCAAGATCGGCGGCAAGATGTCGCTGAGGATGGTACAGAACGCGGACATCACCCTCACCAATTGCCGCGTGTCCGAAGATGCCCGGCTGCAGAATTGCAACAATTTCAAGGACGTTGGCAAGGTGCTCGCCGGCACCCGCAATTTCGTTGCGTGGGGCGGAACCGGGAACGGCGTCGCCGCCTATGAGATCGCGCTGAACTACGCCTTGCGGCGCAAGCAATTCGGCAAGCCAATCGCCAGGACCCAGATCATCCAGTCGATGCTGGTGGAGATGCTCGGCGACCTCACCGCGATGCAGCTGTACAGCATCCGTCTGGGTCGGCTCATCGATGAGGGGAAGGTCGAAGAGACGATGGCCGCGCTGGCCAAGTACTACTGCACGGTCAAGGGCCGCAACGTGTGTCGGCTTGCGCGCGACATCCTCGGCGGTAACGGTGTCACGCTCGACTTCCATGTCATGCGTCATCTGTGCGATATGGAAGCCTTGGTCACCTATGAAGGAACTGCTGAGATCCAGTCCCTCATCGTCGGCAGGCACATCACCGGGCAGAGCGCGTTCGCCTGACGACGCAACCTGACGGCAACCTCAGGTCGCTTCCGGACTCTGGAAATCGTCCTTTTCGTCGATGCCGAAGTTGCCGCGAAGGGTTTCACCGTTTGGCGATCCCCCAAGCGCCGCCGAGATCCGGTCCCATGACCAGTCCGCGGCGCGGGCCTCGCGAACCGCCAACGCAATCGCGTTCTGAGCGACGCGCCGGGCATCGATTGTGGGGAGACGTCACGAAGCGTGCATAACGACCGCGCCCGCTAAACCTGGATGTCGGCGGTGATCGCGCCGGTCAATCGGATCAGGTCCTGCGGTGCGACCGCAACATCCCAATGCCGCCTGCCCGCGCTGCACAGCATCCGCTGCCAGCCCAGCGCCGAGGCATCCAGGACAGTCCGTAGCCGCTTGCGCTGGCCGAACGGGGAGATGCCGCCGACCACATAGCCGGTGGCCCGCTCCGCCGCAGCGGGTTCGGCCATGGCGGCTTTGGGCACGCCCAGCGCCGCGGCAGCCAATTTCAGTGACAACCGCGACGGCACCGGCACGATCGCGACGGCCAGCTCGTGGGGCAGCGCGATGATCAGGGTTTTGAATACCTGTTCCGCGGCGAAGTCGCCGGACTCCGACAGGTCGGTGATGACCTCGAAGTGCAAGACCTCATGTGGCACACCGGCATTGACGAGCGCGGCGATCCCCCGTGTTGCTGCGCCGGCCACGCTACTCCTGACGGTCGTGACCCGCTGCGCCCGGCTCCGCCGCGCTTGCGATCACGACGCGCCAGGGCCCTTAAGGACCCGAATACCCCGGCGGGTTGACGCCGTCCACCCAGAAGTCGACACCGAGCTGCGAACCCGGAATGCAGTCGTACACCGACAAGTCGGTGACGCCGGATTCCACCAGCACGTCCTCACACAGCGCCATGTTGCCGGTGTACTCCCGCGACGGCTTGTTGAGGATGACGTAGGCGGCGTCGGCATACACCTCAGGCTTACGGGACCGTGCCATCGCCTCGTCACCGCCGAGCAGGTTCTGCACCGCGGCGGTGGCCACCATCGTGCGCGGCCATAACGTGTTAGAGGCGATGCCCTCGTCGCGCATCTCCTCGGCGATCCCCAGCGCGCACAGCGTCATGCCGAACTTCGCCATCATGTACGCCGTCGGCTTCAGCCATTCCTTGCCGAGCAGCACCGGCGGCGACAGTGTCAGAATATGCGGGTTCTCCCGCCCCTTCATGTGGGCGATGCACGCTTGCGAGACGGCATAGGTGCCGCGCACCTGGATACCGTTCATCAAGTCGAAGCGCTTCATCGGCACCTCGGTGATGGATCCCAGGTTGATTGCCGACGCGTTGTTGACGCAGATGTCGATGCCGCCGAACTGTTCTACGGTCTTGGCCACCGCGGACTCGACCGATTCGGGGTCGCGGACGTCCCCGACGATCGGCAGCGCCTGGCCGCCCGCTTCCTCGAGTTCCTTTGCCGCGGTGTACACCGTGCCCGGCAGCTTCGGGTGCGGGTCGGAGGTCTTGGCGATCAGGGCGATGTTGGCGCCGTCTTGTGCGGCCCGTTTGGCGATCGCAAGGCCGATACCACGACTGGCGCCGGAGATGAACATGGTCTTACCTTTGAGGGACATGGCGTCACACTAACCCCCTGCTCTGGCGGTCTATTTCATGGGTGCGTCGCTCCCGCAGTGCGCGTAGGTGAACAGCCGCCCAAGTGCGAAACGGCCGCCACGCCGCCGACACCTCGGTCAGGGTCCGGCCGGGCCCGTACCGCTCGGTGATCTCCGCGTCGAGGCGCCGCTCATGCGTCGGTAGGCCGTCGGGCACGTTCGCCCCCCGCAACACCACCAGTTCTGCACCGAACGGTCCTAACCCCTTGACATCCCGCACGGCTCGCACCGCTTGCTCAGGTTCCATCGACCGGAGTGCGGCGCCGTCGAGTTGCCCGTCGAGCGCGGCCGCGGCGACCGCACGCAGGTACTCGCCCTTACGGCCTGGGAGACCCAGATCCAGGCGGAGAAGTTGTGCTGGGCCCGGAAATGCGCCGCGATCGCCGTGACGGTCGATGATTTCGGCCCGGAGTCGAGCCGCCTGGACGATCCGTAGCCGTTGTGACAACACCGCCCACGCGGCAGCCTCGTACGGGGAGTGGAATCCGCATGGCCGCAACCCCGGAAGCTGCGCCTGTGCGTCGGCGATGACCGGATCTCGCCGCGCGACGCCGATCCAGCCGCGTGCGTCGACATCGAGGGCCAGAAACCGGGCGGCTTGGTCGGCCGCCTCGTCAAGGTCGCCGTCACCGGTCACCGCGATCGTCGCCGTGTCCTCGTGCTGGGTGACTGTTGCATCCGCACAGGACCAGTCGGCCTCGACGCGGTATGTAGTCGACAGGGTGGCAGGCTTCCTGTGACCACCCAGGGCGGCCGGCGCGAAGCCCTCCCAGAACTCGCGACTGGTGGCGAGCGACCACGGTCCCCGGACCCCTCTGTCGACGGTGCGAGTCCTCAATGCCCCAGCCCTTCCCGGCCCGGCCGGATCGAGCGTCAGCCGGGCCAATTGCAAGTATCGGGACCACCTACGACATCTGCCCGGTCGTCCCGCGCGCGGCACCCGGAAATAGCGCGCAGGTCAGCGCTGTTGATTGATGGGGTCTCGGCTACCAAAAGGTATACACGGGGACCCGCAGCAAGCTGGAGCAGACCCACGCAGACAGTGTCGGTCGCAGCCTTTAGATTGGGAGGAGGAGTCTGGTGTCAACGGCGACGAGCCTGCTACTAGGCGACGACCAGTTGGCTCGCCTGTTTGCGAGTCCGGTGTTGTTACCGGTGTTGTCCGGCGACGCCGCTACAGAAGGGACCGTGCTAATCGAGATGGCCGACATCGACGGCACGACTGGGTCGGAGGTTCCCGAACCCAGGCCGCCTGAAGAGACGGACGCAGAACTGGCGGCGCGTTTCGAGCGCGACGCGATTCCCTTGCTGGACCAGTTGTACGGCGGCGCACTGCGCATGACGCGCAATCCCGCCGACGCCGAGGACCTGCTCCAGGAGACGATGGTGAAGGCCTACGCTGGCTTTCGCTCGTTCCGGGAGGGCACGAACCTCAAGGCGTGGCTGTATCGCATCCTGACCAACACCTATATCAACAGCTATCGCAAGAAGCAGCGGCAGCCATCGGAGTATCCGACCGAGGAGATCACCGACTGGCAATTGGCGTCGAACGCCGAGCATTCCTCCACCGGACTGCGCTCGGCCGAGGTCGAAGCGCTGGAGGCGCTGCCGGACACCGAGATCAAAGAAGCCCTGCAGGCGCTGCCGGAAGAGTTCCGGATGGCGGTCTACTACGCCGATGTCGAAGGTTTCCCCTACAAAGAGATCGCCGAGATCATGGATACGCCGATCGGAACGGTGATGTCGCGGCTTCATCGCGGCAGACGTCAGTTGCGTGGGCTCTTGGCCGATGTGGCCAAGGAGCGGGGCTTCATCCGCGGTCAGCAGGCGCACGAGGAGGTGTCGTCATGAGCGAGTTTTCCGGCCCCGCCGACCCGTGCGCTGACGCCAGTGATTCCGATGATTCCCACGGCTACCTGGGTTGTGCGGAAGTGATCGCAGAGGTATGGACCCTGCTCGACGGTGAATGCACCCCGGAGACTCGAGAGAGGCTGCGCCGGCACCTCGAGGCATGCCCCGGATGCTTCAAGCATTACGGGCTCGAGGAGCGGATCAAGGCTTTGATCGCGACCAAGTGCAGCGGCGAGAAGGCACCCGAGGGCCTACGGGAGCGCCTCCGGATGGAGATCCGGCGGACCACCATCATTCGGCGTGTGCAGTAGCGGGCTCGCTAGGAGTTGGGCCGCTTGCCGTGGTTGGCTTTGCTGTACTTGCGGTCACGCTTCTTGCGGCCACGCTTGGCCATCTTAAGAACCTCCGTCGTTGTTCATATGCGGGGCGCTAGGCACCCGTCAGGTTGTTGCCAGTCTCTCACGGGGCGGCGCACGCGGCGCCGAGAGCCCGCGCAGCCGCTGTCCTGAGGCGTCCTGTGGTTCGATATACATGAGCCTGATGGAAGCTTGAGGAACCAGCAGCCAGCATGCGCCAGTGGCCGGAATGAGTGGGGTGAAGATGGCCGAGGATGTTCGCGCCGAGATCGTGGCCAGCGTGCTCGAAGTCGTTGTCAACGAGGGCGACCAGATCGGCAAGGGTGACATCGTGGTGCTGCTGGAGTCGATGAAGATGGAGATCCCTGTGCTGGCCGAAGTTGCCGGCACCGTCAGCAAAGTGAGCGTGTCGGTGGGCGATGTCATCCAGGCAGGCGACCTTATCGCCGTGATCAGCCAGCCCTGAAAGAAATTGGCATCCTTCGCACCTGCCGCCGGGGAACGACTCGGGAGTAATTGATGTCCACTCTCGGTGATCTGCTTGCCGAACACACGATGCTGCCGGGCAACGCGGTCGATCACCTGCATGCGGTGGTCGGGGAGTGGCAGCTGCTGGCCGACCTGTCGTTCGCCGATTACCTGATGTGGGTTCGCCGCGACGACGGCGTGCTGGTCTGCGTGGCGCAATGCCGGCCGAATACCGCGCCGACGGTTATGCAGACCGATGCGGTGGGCAGCGTCGTCACCGCCGATAGGCTGCCGCTCGTCGCCGAGACTTTTGCCACTGGCGCCGCTGGCGCCGTCGTGCGGGAAAGTGATGCGGGCCAACAGCATTCGCGGGAACTACCCGGACCCCATGTTGCGGCGTCCCCAGTGCGATATGGCGAGCAAGTGGTGGCGGTGCTGACGCAGCACCAGCCTGAACTGGCGGCCGAACGCCACTCAGGTCACTTGGAGACCGCGTACCGGGACTGTGCAGCCGATCTCCTTGTCATGCTGTCGGAGGGCACATTTCCCGATGTGCGAGACGTGGCCATGTCGCGCTCCACCCCGCGGGCAGGCGACGGCTTCATCCGCCTCGATGTCAACGGTGTCGTCGCCTACGCCAGCCCCAACGCCCTGTCGGCTTACCATCGGATGGGCCTGACCGCCGAGCTGGAAGATCACAATCTGGTCGAAGTCACCCGGCCGCTGATCTCGGACCCCTTCGAGGCGCAGGAGGTCGCCGAGCATGTGCAGGACTTGCTGGCCGGTGGCAAAAGCATGCGGATGGAGGTCGACGCCGGGGGCGCCACGGTGCTGCTGCGGACGCTGCCGTTGGTGGTTCACGGCTCGAGCGCGGGTGCCGCGGTGCTGATCCGCGACGTCACCGAGGTGAAGCGCCGGGACCGAGCCCTGATCTCCAAGGATGCCACGATCCGGGAAATCCATCACAGGGTTAAGAACAACCTGCAAACCGTGGCGGCGCTGTTGCGCCTGCAAGCCCGCCGGACCGTCAACGCCGAAGGGCGTGAGGCGCTGATCGAGTCGGTGCGCCGGGTGTCATCGATCGCTTTGGTTCACGACGCGTTGTCGATGTCGGTGGACGAGCAGGTGAACCTTGACGAGGTCATCGACCGGATCCTGCCGATCATGAACGACGTGGCGTCCGTGGACAGGCCGATCCGGATCAACCGGGTTGGCGATCTTGGCGTGCTGGACTCCGACCGTGCGACGGCATTGATCATGGTGATCACCGAGCTCGTGCAGAACGCGATCGAGCATGCGTTCGACCCGGCAGCCCAAGGGGGATCCGTGACGATTCTCGCCGAGCGCTCAGCACGCTGGCTCGATGTCGTGGTGCACGACGACGGGCGCGGGCTGCCGGAAGGATTCAGCCTGGAGAAGTCAGACAGCCTGGGCCTGCAGATCGTGCGGACCTTGGTGTCCGCCGAGCTGGACGGCTCGCTGGGCATGCGCGAAGCCCCGGATCGCGGCACCGACGTCGTGCTACGGGTACCGATTGGTCGCCGGGCGCGGCTGCTGTTGTGAGGCGCACGCAGCAGTGCGGCCCCGACTATTGTCGAGGCCGCATTGCTGTGGAACTGGGTCAAACTCCGCTACGGGCCTTCGTCCGGGCGTTGCGACGCTTCAGCGCGCGTCTCTCGTCTTCGCTCATCCCGCCCCAGACGCCCGAGTCCTGGCCTGTGTTCAGGGCCCAGGCGAGACACTCTGTGGTCACCGAGCACCGATTGCAGACCAGTTTCGCGTCAGCGATCTGCGCGAGCGCCGGACCACTATTCCCCACGGGAAAGAACAGCTCCGGATCCTCGTCGCGACACACCGCCTTGTGGCGCCAATCCATAGGTTGTTACTCCTTACCGTTTGCGCAGCAAGATGCACGGGCATTTTCTTCGGCTGTTAGACGCATGCAGAAGAAAGGCTCCGTACCCCTACATAATTTCTGCGTGCAACCTTTCGATCGTTTCACAGGCTCTACAGATGTCAATAGCGTGAGTTAGCGAGTGGACTATCTCACTTTGAGAATCTCGTACCAAAGCCCTTACTCAGTTGTACTACACTGGCGGGCTATCCTCGGGAAAAATTCCGTGTGGAGCCCGTCACCTCTCCCTATTGCAGCAGGTCAGGCAGGTTTTTTGACGGGCGGGGCGACCACCGGCAGTGCATCGGGAGCCGCCCGGAACGTCATGGATTGGCGCAAGCCGAGGTAGTCCCCGTCGAACTGACTGGCGACTGGGTCTCCGGTGGAGGTGATCGTCAGGTAGGCCGCGTCGTCATCGCGGATGAGTTGTTTGGCGGTCGGCTTGGGCCCCTTCGTGCAGATCTGGGCGAGCAATCTCAGCGTGGGAACCACCTTCATGCCGTCGAGCGCGAACACGCCAAGGCCCGACTCGAAGCTGCAGGCGGGGTTGGTCACCATGGGCCGGCTGTTGCTGTACGTCCATGGACTGGTGTTGGACACCCAGACGAAGTGCACGCCTGGAATGGGGTCGCGGTCCGGTAGTTCCAGCGTGAGGGAGGGTTCGCGACGGCTGAAGGCTATGGTGATGGGGATCGCCACACGCCAATAGCGCAATGCCGTGACCTTAACGCCCTTGTCGCGTTGCGCTTCCACCGCGGCCACCACCTCCGCATCGACCCCCATCCCTGCGTTGACCAGGGCCCACTGCTCACCGCAGTCGATCAGCCCGATGCGGCGCCATGTCGGGTGACGGCGGTAGTCATCGAGCAGTTGGATGAGCTGGTTGGTCGCAGCGACTGGGTCCTTGGCGATTCCCAGTGACCTGGCCAGCACGTTCGCCGAGCCGCCAGGCACCACCGCGACCGCAGGCACAGGCCCTGCCGGTGTAGAGCCGGGGGGGCCGAGCAGTCCGTTGACCACCCCGCTCACGGTGCCGTCGCCGCCGTGGACGACGACCAGGTCGACGCCGTCCTGAACGGCCTGTTGTGCAAGTTCGGCGCCGTGGCCGCGGTGGTTGGTGTGCTCGACGGTGAGTTCAAGACGGCTTTTGAGTGCGTGTGCCAGCAGGTCGCGAGCGGCTGGCGTGGTGGATGTGGCTGTTGGGTTCACGATCAGCACGGCACGCATGATCGATGAGCTTATGCGCGTTAATTAGTACCCCGCTGTGCAGCCGGTATGCGTGATTACGCTGACGCTGTGACGACGTCTTCCGCCCCGACTCCTGTTCGTGGCGCGGGCCTCATCGTCGCGGTGCAGGGCGCGGCCGCGCTGGTGATCGCCGCGGTGCTGGTGGTGCGCGCGCTCGCCGGAGCCGACCAGCGCGTGGTGAACGGCCTCGGCACAGCGGTCTGGTTCGTTGTGGTCGGCGGCGGCGTGCTCGCCGCCGGACGAGCGCTGGTGCTGGGCAAGCGGTGGGGCCGGGGGCTGGCGGTGTTCGCCCAACTGCTTCTGCTGCCCGTCGCGTGGTACCTCGCGGTGGGCTCGCATCAGCCGGCCTTTGGGATCCCGCTCGGGGTCGTGGCACTTAGTGTATTGGTTTTGCTGTTCAGTCCCGCGGCCGTGCGCTGGGCCGCCGGCGGCGATCAGCCTGGTCCGGCCAGCTCGGCCAGCCGCGGGCCGGACAGCCGATAGGTGGTCCACTCGCTTAGCCGTTGTCCGCCGATTCCGTCGTACAACGCGATGGCGTCGGAGTTCCAGTTCAGCACCGCCCATGACAACCGCGTGTAGCCGTTGGCGACGCATTCAGCCGCCAGCGCCGCCAGCAGGCCGCGGGCCACGCCGCGGCGGCGAAACCTCCGCCGTACGAACAGATCCTCCACGTAGATGCCCGCGACGCCGTCCCAGGTGGAGAAACTGAGAAACCACAGTGCCATCGCGGCGACCTCGCCGTTAACCTCGGCGACGTGCGCTTGAACCGTTGGAGAACTACCGAAAAGCGCTGTGGAAATTTGGCTTTCCGTAACGGTGCATTGATCGGGGGCACGCTCGAATTCGGCCAGCGCGTGAATCATGGCCACAATGTCGGCGGAATCCTCCGGTGCGGCGCGGCGGATCTTTTCGGTCACTGCTCGACTCCCAGCGCGTTGAGTATCGTGGCGAATTTCGTTGTGGTTTCGTCAACTTCGTCGTCGGGATCGGATTCGGCGACGATGCCGCCGCCAGCGTGCGCCAGAGCGGTGCGGCGGTCGGCCGACAGCTGCGCGCAGCGGATGGAAACCACCCAGTGGCCATCGCCGCTGGCATCGCACCAGCCCGCCGCCCCGGCGTAGAAGCCGCGATCGCCTTCCAGTTCGGCGATGAGCTCGGATGCGACATCCGTGGGCACCCCTCCGACGGCCGGGGTGGGATGCAGGGCCAACGCGAGATCGATTGCCGTGGTTGAGGTATCGCGTAGCCGGCCACTGATTGGTGTGCACAGATGCCACACCGCCGCGGTCCGGCTCAATTGGGGCTCGGGCGCGATTACCAGGTCGTCGCAGAGGGGTTCCAACGCAACACGCATCGTGTCGATGACCAGTTGGTGCTCGTGACGGTCCTTGGCCGAACCGGCCAGCGCGGCGCCGTTGGCGGCGTCAAGTTCGGGGTCGGCGGCGCGCGGGGCCGAACCGGCAAAAGGCTTGCACACGACACGGTCGCCGGAGAGCGCGACCAACAGTTCTGGGCTCGCGCCCACCAGGGCCGCCCCGGCATAGTCATCGCCGGCGGGGGTGAGGTCGACGAGATATCCGTACGCGGCCGGGTCGGCAGCGACGAGTCGGCGCAGGATAGCGCGGGCGTCCAGCGGAGCGTCGGCGGTCAGTCGTAATGCGCGGGCCAACACCACCTTGTGCAACGAGTTGCCCGGGGCGGCGAGCTGATCTCGCGCGCGGCTGATCCGAGCACGGTATTCCGCGGGAGCCGGGATGGCGGCGGCGATGCGAACCCGTGGCGGCGGGCCCGTCGGCCAGTTAGGCAGCGCATCGGTGCGCCGCACAGCGTTCGGCACCAGCAGTGCGGCGGGTCCATTCACATCAAAAGGCAACGCGCCCACCACTATTGGCGCCATCCCGGAGCGCAGTGCCGCCCGCGCCGCCGACATGTCGCTGTACCGCGTCTGCACCCCGTCGGCAATCAGAGCGCCCTGCGGCCCGCACAGTGCGAACGGCGGTTGCAGCGAGCTCACCCGGCTGCGATCGGCTGCGGACCACCGGTCAACCCGAGCGCAAGAAGCTGTCGTATTCCATGCTCGAACCCGCACATCGCGATCGAGGCGGTGCGCATGCCGAAACGGCTGCCCTCGACGAGCGGCAGCTCGACCCAGCGTGTGATCACGGAGCGGGAGAAGTGGCCATGGCTGACGAACACCACGTCGTGCGATTCCATGTACTCCATCGCCATTGCGATGGCCCGGTCGGCGCGCTCGCTGACCTGGGCCACGCTCTCGCCGCCGGGACAGCCGTGCGTCCACACCAGCCAATCGGGGTCGGTTTTCCGGATCTCTTTGGTTGTGACGCCTTCGTATTCGCCGTAATCCCATTCGGCCAGCAGTGGCGATATCTCATTGACGGTCAGGCCCGCCAACTCGGCGGTAACCAGGGCGCGCTGCCGCGGACTGCTGATCACCAGCGGGTCGACGAGGTTCAGCCCGCTCAGCACACCGCCGGCCAGCTTGGCTTGCGTTCGGCCGTTCTCGGTCAAGTCGATCTCGGTGCTGCCGGTGTGCTGGCCCGATATTGACCACTCGGTTTCGCCGTGGCGAAGCAAGAGCAATCGCTGGTTGTACAAGCCCATGCCGACTGATTCTGCCGGAGAGTTGCGGGCCCGTCGCCGTTAGCACCCCGCCGCTAACATGCCAGGATGGGCACTGTGACTGAGACGCGGGTGCTGGCGGTGGCCAACCAGAAGGGCGGTGTGGCCAAAACGACGACGGTCGCCTCGCTGGGTGCGGCGATGGTGGATAAGGGACGGCGAGTGCTGCTTGTCGATCTGGACCCGCAGGGTTGTTTGACCTTCTCGCTTGGCCAAGATCCCGACAAACTACCGGTGTCGGTGCACGAGGTGCTGCTCGGTGAGGTCGAGCCCAACGCCACGCTGGTCACAACGGTGGAGGGAATGACCTTGCTGCCGGCCAACATTGACCTGGCCGGCGCTGAGGCGATGCTGCTGATGCGGGCCGGCCGCGAGTATGCGCTCAAACGCGCGCTGGCCAAGCTTGCCGACCAGTTCGACGTGGTTATCGTCGACTGCCCGCCGTCGCTGGGTGTGCTCACCCTCAACGGGCTGACGGCCGCCGACGAGGTGATCGTGCCGCTGCAGTGCGAGACATTGGCCCACCGCGGTGTCGGCCAGTTCCTGCGCACGGTCGCCGATGTCCAGCAGATCACCAACCCGAATCTGCGGCTGCTGGGCGCATTGCCGACGCTCTACGACTCCCGAACCACTCACACCCGTGATGTACTGCTCGACGTCGCCGACCGCTACGAGCTGCCGGTGCTGGCCCCGCCCATCCCGCGCACGGTGCGCTTCGCCGAGGCCAGCGCGTCAGGCTCGTCGGTGATGGCCGGGCGCAAGAACAAGGGTGCGGTGGCCTATCGCGAGCTGGCGCAGGCCTTGCTCAAACACTGGAAGACCGGCAAGCCGCTGCCCACGTTCACCGTGGAGTTTTGACCGGCGCGCCTGCTCGCGGAAATTCAGCCGAGAGCAACCACGGTGTCGCCGCGCTGCTCGAACACCCTGGAACCAGAGACAGCCGGGATCACCGCTGACTTGCTCGGAGGCCGGTTCACCGGGATGTAGCGGTTGTTCGCGCCGCTCAGCGGCTCATAGACCCCGATCCCGTCAGTGACCGGCACCAGCAGCTGACCCCCCATCATCACGCCCGGCCCCACTGGCGCAGTCGTCTCACCCGCGGCAATGGTGTAGCGCTGTGTCAGGTTGGTCGAGTCGAACACGATCAAGGCATCGCCGGTCCACCAGGTCACCAGATTGCCGGTCTGCGTCGCGACCGACGAGCTCGACGGCGGCTTGGGCAGCAGGGTGCTCGCCACCGTGGTGCCGGTCTCGTCGATCACGTCGACTCTCGGTTGCGCGCCGGATTTGCCGGGCAGATACACCGCCGTGTTGGTCGCCGAGACCGTCAGCACGCGCGCACCCGAACCCGCCCGGATCCCGGGTTCGGGCACCAGGTGTTGTTGGGGTTCGTCGTCGTCCTTGCCCGGGCGCAATAGCACGAGCCGCACGTCGGCCTCATTTGCGCAGGCCTCAAGCACCGATACCGCCGACGAGCTGGCCGCGGCGGATTCCAGCGTGCACCCGGAGTGCAGTCCCCGCGATGACGGTTTCACCCGGGCATCGATCTCTCCGTAGGCCAGCATTCGGACCATGTCAGAGCGCCACATTTCCAGGCGGGTACTGCCCGTCGACAACACGGTCGTGCCGTCGGAGGACAGGTGCACGTGCTGATCGGCGTAGCCGCTGCGAGCGGCTCCGCGACGACCGGAGGATCCATCGATGGCGCTGACCTGACCGCAACCGCGGTCGTCTCGGTAGACGGCGACGGCGTAGTGGTAGACCCAGGAAACCCCACACAGGTCGGTGTCACGGGCGTAGCTCCAGCGCGACTCACCCGTGGCCGGGTCGCGCCCGTCCACTCGGCGCCCGTCGCCGGTGGCCACCGTCCCGCCCACCAGCACGGGTGTGGTGGTGGCAGGGCTGGCAGCCCTCCACAGCTCCTTCAAGGACGCCGGTACTTCCCGGGTCGGGGTCGGGCTGGGCGCCGGAACGGCGGCCGGGCGGCTGATGGTGGCCCGGGCGTCACTGGTCCACCAGACCAGTGCCGCGACCGCGGCCACGACCGCGCCGATCGTCACCGCCGCCGCAATGTCGCCCTTGGTCCGGCGTTCGGGTCTGACCATGCGTCAGCGCGCGTGCTCAGTTGGCGTGCGCGGCGGCATTCGCAGGCTTGCGGCGGCGACGGCGTCGCCGGGGAGCCCCGGCCGGTGCAGCGGGGGAGCTGGACGGCGTGTCTGCGACAGCTTCGCCGGCTGCGCCGTTGGTGACCGGGTTGTTGGCGGGGTGTCCGGTGACGGGTTGGCCGCCACGGGTGCGCCGTCGCCTGGTGGTGTCGCGCTGCTGCGATTTCTCCGGCTTCTCCCCGTCACGCTGGGTGTTGCGGCGTTTGACCTGCGCCTTGCGCGGCGAGCCGACCGTGCCCCCGGTCTCGGCCGGGATGGAAAGCTCCGTGTACAGGTGCGGCGAGTTGGAGTAGGTCTCGGCCGGATCGGGGGAGCCCAGGCCCAGGGCCTTGTCGATCATCGTCCAGCGGGGCAGTTCGTCCCAGTCCACCAGGGTGACCGCGATGCCGGTGCGGCCGGCGCGGCCGGTGCGACCGATGCGGTGGACGTACATCTTCTCGTCCTCGGGGCACTGGTAGTTGATGACGTGGGTGATGTCGTCGATGTCGATGCCGCGCGCGGCGACGTCGGTGGCGACCAGCACGTCGACATCGCCCGCGCGAAACGCCTTAAGCGCCTTCTCGCGCGCTATCTGCCCGAGATCGCCGTGCACCGCGCCAACCTTGAATCCGCGTTCGGCCAGCTCGTCGGCCACCTTCTGCGCGGTGCGCTTGGTGCGGGTGAAGACCATGGTCGCGCCGCGGTCACGGGCCTGCAGTATCCGGGTGACCAGCTCCACCTTGTCCAGCGCGTGGGCGCGGTAGACGAACTGCTCGGTGGTGTCGTGCACCGCCAGGGAGTGCGGTGCCTCGGCGCGGATGTGGGTGGGCTGATCCATGAACGTGCGGGCCAGCGTGATGATCGGGTCCGGCATGGTCGCCGAGAACAGCATCGATTGCCGGTCGGCGGGGATCTGACGCAAGATGCGCTCGATGTCGGGCAAGAAGCCCAGGTCGAGCATCTCGTCGGCCTCGTCGAGCACCAGCACCGAGAGCCCGCCCAGCTGCAGGTGGCCCTGCTGGCTCAGGTCGAGCAGCCGGCCCGGGGTTCCCACCACCACGTCGGCGCCGTCGCGCAGCGCCTCGATCTGCGGCTCGTAGGCCCGCCCACCGTAGATGGACACCACCGACAAGCGGCGGCCGTCTTCGGCGGTCAGGTACTGGGCCGCGGTGGCCAGGTCGTCGGTCACCTGCAGACACAGTTCCCGGGTGGGCACCACGACCAGGGCCCGCGGGGCGCCGGTGAGCGGCCTGGTCCCGGTGCCGGCCGTGATGCGCTGCAACAGCGGCACGCCGAACGCGAAGGTCTTGCCCATGCCGGTGCGGGCCTGGCCGATCACGTCGTCGCCGGCGAGGGCCAGTGGCAGGGTGAGTTCTTGGATAGCAAAGGGTTGTTCGATGCCTTGCTCGGCTAATGCGCGCACTATTTCGTCGCGGACTCCAAGTTTGGCAAAGGTTGGTTCAGTTGTGCTTGTAAGCGCGGTCATACGTGGGTTGCGAGCCTTTCGGTGACGGTATCGGTGTTGTGTCGTGTTTCTCTGTCGCGGTCACGCGCGCACGAGTTCCGACTCCGAATACGTCGCCGAGTCGCGGGCCCCATGGTCAGTCTTGGTGGGGCTTAGTCCTGGCGGACCAGTTGTGCACGCACATTTCGCCGGTAATAGCGGTACTCAGATACAGCCACTACCTATCAGCATCATAGCCGGTCGCCGAGCGTGCACAGGCGTTCTGGCCAGCCAGCCGACGAAAGTGCCGACTAGAGTGTTGCCATGCCCTCGTCCTCATCCGCGGACCAGGTGGCGGATTCGCCCACGCCACGGCTGCCGGCGGATCATCCGGCCGTCAACGAACTGTTCGCGTTGTTGGCCTACGCCGAAATAGCCGCGTTTTACCGGCTGACCGACGAGGCGAGAATGGCGCCGGACCTGCGGGGACGGATCTCGATGGCGAGCATTGCCGCCGCCGAGATGGGGCACTATGAGCTACTGCGCGACGCCCTGGAAAGGCGCGGCGTCGACGCGGTGTCGGCGATGTCGAAGTACGTGTCGGCGCTGGAGAACTACCACCGGCTGACGACGCCGAGCACCTGGCTGGAAGCCCTGGTGAAGACCTACGTCGCTGATGCCTTGGCCTCCGAGCTATACCTCGAGATCGCGGGCGGCCTGCCCGACGAATGTGTCGACGTGGTTCGCGAGGCCTTGTCAGAGACCGGGCACTCGCAATTCGTCGTCGCCCAAGTGCGCGCCGCGGTGACCACCAGCAGCAAACAGCGCAGCCGGCTGGCGCTGTGGGCCCGCCGGCTGTTCGGTGAAACGATCACGCAGGCCCAGTACCTGCTGGCCGACCACGATGAGCTGGTCAACCTGGTGGTATACGGCACCGAAGGCCTGACCAAGCTCGGTGGATTCTTCGACCGCTTGCAGGAAACACACGACAAACGGATGGAAGAACTCGGTCTTAGCTGATACCGGTCTAGCGCTTGCAGGTCGCGATGGTCGTGTTGTTGGTCGAGGCCACGACCGCTTGCCCCTGGGCGTTGACGATCGAGCAGTTGAGTCGGCTGTAGATGCTGGTCGCGGTTACCGAAGGGGTCTGAACGCCCGGGTTGAGGACGACCATCTTCGTCCACGGCAGTGCCACGTTGAGCTCGGTGTGAGGGTAGCCGGCGGAGTCGGTATAGACGATGTTCACCAGGTCGAGGAATTGCTTCGTCCCGGTCACGCTGTAGACGACGGTGCGGGGATTCAACAGAGGCGGCGCGGCGGTGGGCGGTGCCGTTGGTAGGGCGCTTGGCGTTCTGCTCGGGGCAGCGCTGGGCGGTGTCACGGTGGTGACCGTCTCGGGTGGCAGTTGGGGCACCCGAGACGGGCTCGGCGACATTCTCGGCGGAGCCGTCGGCTTAGGCGTGGAGGGCGAGGTCATCACCGTCCGCGGGGTCGGCGTTGGCACCCCCACGGTGGCCTTCGTCGATGCGCTGTCACCACTGTTGATGATGACTGCGGTCGCGACCGCACCGAGCGCCACCACAGCGCCGACGACGGCCGCGACCGGGCGCCACCGACTGTCGGCAGGCCAGGCCAACTCGCCGTAGCCGCCCTGGGTGTCGGAGTCGGTTCCGTCTGTCTCGTAGCTCTCGTCGTCGGGGTAGTCCTGGACTAGGCCGGCGCGATCGTTAACTGTGCTGCTGATGGGGTCGATGTTACTGATGTGAATATCGAGGATCTGGTGTCGTGCGGCAAGTTGGCCCAGTTGGGAGCCAATCGTTATCTACCGCACGCCGGTTTCGCTCAGGGCGAACCACCGCCGGGCGCCCAGCGGGCCCATTTGCGCGTCCACTAGCCTGCTGCTCACACGCCTGCGACGGAATACCAACGGAAGGGGTCGCCGTGGAGGTCAAGATCGGGATCACGGACAGTCCGCGCGAGCTGGTCTTCACCAGCACACAGACGCCCGGCGAAGTCGAAGAGCTTGTCACCGCCGCACTGGGGGAGGGAACGGGTCTGCTGAGCCTGACCGACGAGAAGGGCCGCCGCTTCTTGATTCACGCCACCAAGATCGCCTATGTCGAGATCGGTGTCGCCGACACGCGCCGCGTCGGTTTCGGAATCGGAGCGGAAGCCGGGGGACGGCACGCTGGGAAGGCTACGAGCGGGTAAGCGGCACGTGCGACAGCCCGCCCCAGGCGAACTGCACGGTTCCCTCGACGGCGTCCGACTTGGAAATCGGGCGGTCCGAGTCCAGCCAATACCTCGCGGAGTCGACGCTGATGGCCACCAGGCTCACTGCGATCATCCTGGCGCGGTGTGGTTCCAATCCGGAATCGGCGCTGATCAGGGCGAACACGGCGTCGATGCACGATTCGGTGGCGACCCGCACCTGCGTGGCCACCTCGGGTTCGGTGACGTAGTCGTTCTCGAAGATCAGCCGGTAGCCCTGGCTGTCGTGCTCGATGAAGTCGAAGAACGCCTGGACCGCGGCGTATAACCGCTGCCGGTTGTCGGTGGTCGTCCTCAGTGCCCGCTGGACGCCCGAGACCAGGTTGTCGACATGCCGGCTCAGTACCGCCAGGTACAGTTCCAACTTGCTCGAAAAATGTTGGTACAGAACGGGTTTGCTGACCCCCGCGCGATCGGCGATTTCGTCCATCCCGGCCGCGTGGTAGCCGTGGTCGACGAAGACGTCGCTGGCAACGACGAGCAACTGGCCACGACGCTCGTCGCGGGGCAACCGGTTGCCCCGTCGATTCGAGGCCGCGATGCCGTCTGCCGGCCGACCGCGGTCGGCCGCTGTCACGGCACGACGTTGCGATGCCTTGGCGAGATCGCTCATCGAGTCCTCATCTGATTCGTCCGCAATTACCGTCGGGTTGCCGTCAAGCCCCCGCGCGGCCCGTCGCAAAGACATTACTACCAGTGTCGTCCGCCCGACCGGCTTCGGCGCTGTTAGTGCTGGCAGATGGGAGTCTGAAGGCCCCCCTCGGGCGCGCCAGCGGTCCCAGTGCCTGGCGGCTGTGCGATCCTGGGGAAGTGACGTCCCCGCGACCCGTGCGTAGCACCGGTCGAGCGCCAGCGGTACACGACGAGTGGCGAGAACCGCTGCGAGCCCAGCGTGACCCGCTCGCCGCGGGCGCCGGGCGGGCCCGCGCGGACCGCGACCGGCAACGCCAATGGCGCAAACAAACATGGCTGGGGCGGTTCGTGTCCACCTATGGCTGGCGGGCGTATGCGCTGCCTGTTCTGGTGGCGCTGACCGCGGTGGTGATCTATCAGACGGTGACCGGGACGAGCGCGGTGAAGCCCGCGGCGGGCGAGCCCATCCAGGGCCCGCCGGCCATCGGGGTGGTGGGCACTGCGATCCTCGACGCACCACCGCGCGGGCTCGCCGCGTTCGACGACAACCTGCCGGCCGGGACACTGCCGGAGGGCGGCCCCTTCACCGAAGCGGGCAGCAAGACCTGGCATGTCGTCCCGGGCAGCACGCCGCAGGTCGGTCAAGGCACCGCCAAGGTGTTCAGATACACCGTTGAGGTCGAGGACGGTCTCGACCCCACGATGTACGGCGGCGACGACGCGTTCGCCCAGATGGTCGATCAGACGCTGGCCAATCCCAAGGGTTGGACGCACAACCCGCAATTCGCGTTCATCCGGATCGACAACGGGAAACCCGATTTCCGGATTTCGCTGGTTTCCCCGGTGACGGTGCGGGAGGGCTGCGGCTACGAATTCCGGCTGGAGACCTCCTGCTACAACCCGGCGTACGGGGCGGACCGGCAAGCGCGGGTTTTCATCAACGAGGCGCGCTGGGTGCGCGGAGCCGTTCCATTCGAAGGGGATGTCGGTTCCTATCGCCAGTACGTGATCAATCACGAGGTCGGCCACGCCATTGGATACGTGCGCCACGAGCCGTGCGACAAGCAGGGTGGTCTGGCCCCGGTAATGATGCAGCAGACGTTTTCCACATCCAACGACGACGGCGCCAAGTTCGACCCCGAATTCGTCAAGCCGGATGGCAAGACCTGCCGATTCAATCCCTGGCCGTACCCGATCGCCTGATTGCCCATCGAACTGGGGCGGGGGACACGACAGCGTGACTCTCGGCGGCCGTCAATGGAAGCAACGACGGTTGTTTGCCGTTACAACCCACAGCTGATGTGATGGTTGTAGGCACAGAAGTTGAACCGCGAACCCGTAGGAGATGTTCGGTGTCGACATCGTTGCCGCCACTAGTCGAGCCGGCACGCGAGCTAAGCCGCGATGAGGTGGCCCGCTACAGTCGTCATCTCATCATTCCCGACCTGGGTGTTGACGGGCAGAAGCGGCTCAAAAACGCGCGAGTGCTGGTGATCGGCGCCGGCGGGCTCGGAGCGCCAACCTTGTTGTACCTGGCCGCGGCCGGCGTCGGCACGATCGGCATCGTCGATTTCGACGTCGTCGACGAGTCCAACCTGCAGCGTCAGATCATCCATGGCGTCGCCGACGTCGGACGGTCCAAGGCCCAGTCCGCGCGTGACTCGATCGTGGCGATCAACCCGCTGGTCCAAGTGCGATTGCACGAGTTCAGGCTGGACACCAGCAACGCCGTCGACCTGTTCAACCAGTACGACCTGATCATCGACGGCACCGACAACTTCGCCACCCGGTATCTGGTCAACGACGCCGCGGTGCTGGCCGGAAAACCGTATGTGTGGGGTTCCATCTACCGCTTCGAAGGCCAGGTCTCGGTGTTCTGGGAAGACGCTCCCGACGGACGCGGTCTGAATTACCGCGACCTGTACCCGGAGCCGCCGCCACCTGGCATGGTGCCGTCCTGCGCCGAAGGTGGCGTGCTGGGCATGATCTGCGCGTCCATCGCGTCGGTGATGGGCACCGAAGCGATCAAACTGATCACCGAAATCGGCGAACCGCTGCTAGGCCGGTTGATGATCTACGACGCGTTGGAGATGAGCTATCGCACGATCACGATCCTTAAGGACCCGGCCACGCCGAAGATCACCGAACTGATCGACTACGAAGAATTCTGCGGTGTGGTCTCCGCAGATGCCGCCGCGGCGACCACCGGCTCCACCATCACTCCGGGGGAGTTGCGCGAGTTGCTGGACTCGGGCAAGAAGCTGGCCCTGATCGACGTTCGAGAGCCGGTGGAGTGGGACATCGTGCACATTGACGGCGCCCAGCTGATCCCGCAGTCGTTGATCAACTCGGGTGAGGGTCTGGCAAAGCTGCCGCAGGACCGGATGCCGGTGCTGTACTGCAAGACGGGCGTGCGCTCGGCCGAGGTGTTGGCCACCGTGAAGAAGGCCGGATTCTCCGATGCGGTCCATTTGCAGGGAGGCATCGTCGCGTGGGCGAAACAGATGCAGCCCGACATGGTGATGTACTAACCAGGTGCCCCCACTCGGCTCTACTACGCTAACCAATGTGACAGTCGAGCCACCGCCTGAGCATGTGCTCTCGGCGTTCGGTTTGACCGGTGTGAAGCCCGTTCTGTTGGGTGGCAGCTGGGAAGGCGGCTGGCGCTGCGGCGAAGTCGTGTTGTCGTTGGTGGCTGACCACGCTCGTGCGGCCTGGTCGGCCCGGGTACGGGAGACGTTGTTCGTCGACGGGGTTCGCCTGGCCCGACCCGTCCGCTCGACAGACGGTCGGTACGTGGTTTCCGGATGGCGGGCAGACACATTCGTGGCCGGCACACCGGAGGCTCGGCACGACGAAGTCGTTTCGGCGGCGGTGCGCCTGCATGAGGCCACCGGCAAACTGGAACGTCCTCGATTCCTGACCCAAGGGCCCACGGCACCCTTTGCGGACGTCGATGTATTCATCGCGGCCGACCGTGCGGCGTGGGAGGAGCGGCCGTTGCAGTCGGTGCCGCCGGGGGCGCAGGTCGCTCCGCCGACGGCGGACGGCGAGCGGTCGATCGATCTGCTCAACCAGCTCGCCAGCCTGCGCAAACCGACCAGGAGCCCGAACCAACTGGTGCACGGAGACCTCTACGGGACAGTGCTTTTCGTGGGCACCGCCGCGCCGGGGATCACCGACATCACGCCGTACTGGAGGCCCGCATCATGGGCGGCGGGCGTGGTCGTCGTCGACGCGTTGTCTTGGGGCGAAGCCGACGACGGACTTATCGAGCGGTGGAACGCATTGCCAGAATGGCCGCAGATGTTGTTGCGCGCGTTGATGTTTCGTTTGGCGGTCCATGCGCTGCACCCGCGGTCCACCGCCGAGGCGTTTCCGGGTCTGGCCCGCACCGCCGCCCTGGTCCGGTTGGTGCTCTAAATCCACTCAGCCGTCCGGGAACTCGTGGCGGACCTCGGCTAGCGAGATCCTGCCGTCGACGCCCAGGACTCCTTCTGCGCGTAACAGCTCCAGCTGCCGGGTCACCAGATGCCGCGCCGGGCGACCGGACGCGGTGATCACCCGGTGCCATGGCAGGTCCGAGGAGTCGGTCCGCATGATCCAACCAACGATCCGCGGGCTGGATAGTCCTGCGACAGCCGCGATATCGCCGTAGGTGGCGACCCTGCCGGGTGGGATGGTCGCGACCAGCGCGCGCACCCGCTCGACTTGCTCATCGGTCACCGGCGCCACGTTCAGCGCCTTTCCAAATGCTCGCGGATCACCGCGGAGACTTCGATTGGCTTGGCATGGCACACCATGTGGTGGCACTCGAAATCCAGCAGCCGAAAATCGGCTCCCAATCGCTGCTGCAGCGCATCGATCAGCTGATCCGTGACGTAGGGCGGCGAGGTCAACTTCGCTCGCACCAGCGTCGTCGCGGTTCCCGCCCGCGGTAGCACGACGTCGCGGGCCAACTCACTCCAGTAGGACATCATGGCCGGCATGCTGACCCGCCAGCCGTACCTTCCATTCGCCAGCTTGATCAGGTGCTCGTCGAGCTCGGCGTCGAGCAACGCGGGATCCACGTCCGCCCAGGAACCCGTTGCCTTCTCCAACCGTGCTTGCCTGACATCCGGGTAGTCGGGGTGGGAGAACATCGCGTCGGCGATTTGGCTCATCCACATACCGTCCAAGCCGATCGCCGGGTCGAGCAGCAGCAGCGCTGCCACCTGGTCCGGGCGAGCCGCCGCCAGGTGCATCGCGATGGCACCGCCGAATGATTGCCCGACGACCAGCACCGGGCTGTCGGCTTCGTTATCGAGCAGCGCGGCCAGCACTGACACGTTGGCGTCGATGGTCCACGGCGCGGCCCACGACGATCTGCCGTGGCCGAGCAAATCAGGTGCGGCGATGGTGATTTCGGGCAAGTAGGTCACCAATTGTTGCCAACGCCGTCCGTGGCCGGTCAGTCCGTGGATGGCCAGCACCCGCAGGGGGCCGGACGGACCGTAGCGGTACACATGAAGGTCGGCGGTCACGTGTCGATGATGCCAGGCCCGACCCGCTTCATTCCGGTCCCGGGTGGCCGCGCCCATACTCGCCGTCGGCATCGCAGCGGCCCACGATCCATCGGGAGCATCAATGGGCAGAATCTCACGTGGTCGGGGGCTTGCGGGCCAGAGCTGGCAAGTTTTGCAGAGCGCTAAGTCGCTCGTGGTCTTCCCGCTGTTGTCGACCATCTTCGGGATCGTGGCCGTGGTCGCCATCTGGGTGCCGGCGGCGATCGCGAGGGGCGTGTTCGAAGGCCGAGACGTGGACAAGCACGATCCTGTCTTCTACATTGCGGCCCGACAACGGCGTACGTGTCGACATTCATCGCCATCTTCTTCAGTGTGGCGCTCGCGGCGTGCGCGGCGCGATCAATGCGCGGCCAGGACAGCAAGGTCGGCGAAGGGATCAGCGCCGCTTTGTGCCTGATCGGTCCGATCCTCGGCTGCGCTTACCGGCCCTGGGCGGGATCGTCGCTGAGATCGCAGGCGCCGCATGGGCAATCGCAACGTTTTTCGTGATCCCGGTGGTCGCACTCGAAGGCACTGGGCCGTTCCGCGCCCTCCAACGCTCGGCGGCAGTCGTGAAGGCGCGGTGGGGAGAGAGCGCGACCGGAACGGCCACGACAGGTGTGGCGACCTTTCTGATCGGCCTCGCGATCGCGCTCGTCGGCGGCGTGGGCGGCGCCGCGCTAATTGCGATCCGCCTGCTGCCCCTCGGGGCCGCCGTCCTGGCCGCTACGGTCGTGGCCGTCATCGTTGTCTCGTTCATCTCGAGCGCACTGAGTCAGATCTTCCGCGTCGCCGTCTACCAATACGCGGTCACCGGGCAGGCGCCAGGCGGGTTCGACGGCCAGACGCTGCAATCCGCTTTCGAGGGGCGCGTCACCCGCTACGAGCTTGTTGTCAGACCCTCGTGATGTCATGCGGCTATGTCATTCACCTGGGAAGCCGAGGCGCGTGCCGTCCTGCAGCCGGGCGTACGCGGCTTAGTGCGCGTGCTGGGCGGCCCAGGCACCGGTAAGAGCAGCCTGCTGGTCGACGCCGCGGTCGCTCGCATCACCGCCGGCGTTGATCCGGAATCCGTTCTGCTGCTTACCGGTTCGGGCCGGCTCGGGATGCGGGCGCGCACCAGGTTGACGACGGCATTGCTGTGTTCGCGCGCCACTAGTCCCTGCCGCGCCGCGGTCCGCGAGCCATTGGTGCGCACCGTGCACAGCTACGCCTACGCGGTCCTGCGGCGGGCCGCCGAGCGCGCCGGCGATGCTCCCCCGCGCCTGGTCACCAGCGCCGAACAGGACGCCATCATCCGGGAACTGCTGGCCGGCGACCTCGAAGACGGACAGGACGCCGCTGCCACCTGGCCGGCGCATCTGCGGCCCGCCCTGAGCACCGCCGGATTTGCCACCGAGCTGCGAAACCTCTTGGGGCGCTGCTCCGAACGCGGTGTGGACCCAGCGGATCTGGAGCGACTGGGCCGCCGGTGCCGGCGTCCGGAGTGGACCGCCGCCGGCCAATTCGCGCGACAGTACGAGCAAGTGCTGCTGCTGCGCGCGGCGGTCGGGACGGCGACGGCGCCGGCGTTGGGTGCCGCCGAACTCATGGGTGCCGCGTTGGAGGCTTTCGCTGTCGATCCTGAGCTGCTGGCGGCCGAACGCGCCCGGGTCCGCGTGTTGTTGATCGACGACGCCCAGCAACTCGACCCGCAGGCAGCCAGGCTGATTCGGGTGCTGGCCGTGGGCACTGAACTGGCCCTCGCTGCCGGCGACCCCAACCAGGCGGTATTCGGCTTTCGCGGTGGCGAGCCCACCGGGTTGCTGGCCGAAGACGGCCCCTCGGTGACCTTGACGGTGTCGCATCGCTGTGCTCCGGCCGTGGCGCGCGCGGTCAGCGGCATTGCGCGCCGACTGCCGGGCGGCAGCGGCGTGCGGCGGATCGACGGCACCGGGACCGAAGGCGGATCGGTCGCGGTGCGCCTGGCCGCCTCGGCGCACGCCGAGGCGGCAATGATCGCCGATGCGCTGCGGCGTGCTCATCTGATCGACGGGGTGCCGTGGTCGCAGATGGCGGTGATCGTCCGCTCGGTGCCACGGGCCGGCTCGCGGTTGCCGCGCGCATTGGCGGCCGCCGGGGTGCCGGTAGCCCTACCCGCGCTTGGCGGGCCGTTGTCCGAAGAGCCCGCGGCGCGCGCGTTGCTTACGGTTCTGGCCGCAACCGCTGAAGCGCTCGATGGTGCACGGGCACAGGCATTGCTGACCGGGCCCATCGGTCGCGTCGACCCGGTCTCGCTCCGCCAGCTGCGCCGAACACTTCAGCGCGCCAGGTCCGATCGTCCGCCGGGCAGTTTCGGTGACCTGTTGGTGGAGGCGCTGGCCGGGGATTTACCGATATCCGGTGTGCAGTCTCGTGCGCTGCGGCGGGTGCGCGCGGTGCTGGACGCGGCTGGCCGCAGCGATCGAGACGGCATGGATCCGCGCTACACCCTGTGGGCGGCGTGGCAACGGTCCGGTCTGCAGCGTCGCTGGCTGGCGGCCGGCGAGCGGGGCGGCCCGGCAGGTGCTCGGGCCACCAGGGATCTCGATGCGGTGACCGCGCTGTTTGACGTCACCGATCAGTACGTGTCTCGCACGCCCGGCGCGTCGTTGCGCGGACTCGTCGAGCACGTCTCGGCGTTGCAGCTGCCGGGCGTCAACGACGAGCCGGTGGATGCGGCGGAGCAGGTGAGGATCCTCAGTGCGCACGCCGCGCTGGGGCATGAATGGGATCTGGTGGTGATCGCCGGGTTGCAGGACGGCTTGTGGCCCAACACGATTCCGCGTGGAGGTGTGCTGGGCACTCAGCGGCTGCTCGACGTGATTGACGGTATCACCGCGGATGCCTCGGTGCGGGCGCCGCTGCTGGCCGAGGAGCGCCGGCTGCTGGTGGCGGCGACGGGCCGGGCCCGGCGCCGGTTGCTGGTGACCGCGGTGGATAGCGACACCGATGGGACGGGACAGGAGGCTGCGCTACCGTCAGCGTTCTTTTTCGAGATCGCTCAGTGGGCCACTGATGGAGGGGATCCCCATGCGGCGCAGCCGGTCTCAGCACCACGCGTGTTGTCGGCGGCGGCGGTGATCGGCCGGTTGCGCGGTGTGGTGTGTGCACCCGACGGTGCCGTGGACGACACCGCTCGCGATTGTGCGGCAACGCAATTGGCCCGGTTGGCAAAAGCCGGTGTGCCGGGTGCCGACCCGGCCGAATGGCACGGCCTGATCCCGCTCAGCACAAGTGATCCGCTGCGTGGCCCCAACCATCCCGTCACGCTGACGCCGTCGACCCTGCAGACCCTCAACGACTGCCCGCTGCGCTGGCTGGCCGAACGGCACGGCGGGACCAACGCGCGCGAGCTGCGGTCAACCGTCGGCTCGGTGCTGCACGCACTGATCGCCGAACCGGCCAAAACCGAATCGCAACTGCTGGCCGAGCTGGACCGGGCTTGGGAGCATCTGCCCTTCGATGCGCAGTGGTATGCGGTCAACGAGCTGGCCCGGCATCGGGCCATGATCCAGGCATTCGTCGAGTGGCGAGCGCAAACTCGATGCGAGCTGACCGAGGCCGGCGTCGAGGTTGACGTTGACGGAGTCCTGCCGACGCCCGGCGATGACGGCGGCGAAATCCGGCTGCGCGGCCGGGTCGACCGGCTAGAACGCGACGGGGCCGGCCGGTTGGTAATCGTCGACGTCAAAACCGGCAAAACACCGGTCAGTAAGGACGACGCCCAACAACATGCCCAGCTGGCGATGTATCAGCTCGCGGTGGCCGAAGGCATCATGCCTGACACCGCGTCTGAGGAGCCTGGCGGCGCGCGGCTGGTCTACGTCGGCAGGAGCGGAGCCGCGGGAGCCGTCGAACGCGAGCAGGATCCGATGACACCGGCCACCCGAGACGAATGGCGCAAGCTGGTCCGGCAGGCGGCCGAAGCGACCGCCGGGCCGCAGTTCATTGCCCGGCGCAACGACGGTTGCGCGCACTGCCCGATACGACCGTCATGCCCGGCCCACGCCGACGGGGCAGCGCCGTGACTGGATCTGTGGGTGGTGACCCGCTTCGCCCGGCTCCGCCGCGCTCGCGATCACCACGGGCAACGGCGCGTTACAGCCCGACCGAATTAGCCCGCGCGCTTGGGCTTTTCCCGCCCACCGCCGAACAGGCCGCCGTCATCGCGGCGCCGCCGGGCCCGCTGGTCGTCATCGCCGGGGCAGGCGCCGGCAAAACCGAAACGATGGCCGCGCGGGTGGTGTGGCTCGTCGCCAACGGCTACGCCGAACCCGGCCAGGTGCTGGGATTGACGTTCACCCGCAAGGCCGCGGGTCAGCTGCTGCGCCGTGTGCGGTCCCGGCT
This sequence comes from Mycobacterium sp., assembly GCA_035569455.1. Lineage (GTDB taxonomy): Bacteria > Actinomycetota > Actinomycetes > Mycobacteriales > Mycobacteriaceae > Mycobacterium. Next base: position 36,713 of record DATMMZ010000109.1, read on the forward strand.
TGCGCGGTTGGCCGGCATCGGCTTGGGCGGGGGTGGCCCGGAAGCCGTCGAACCGTTGGGCACCCCGGTGGTCAGCACCTACCACGCCTTCGCCGGCTCGCTGCTGCGTGACTACGGGCTGTTGTTACCCGTCGAACCCGACACCCGATTGCTCAGCGAGACCGAGCTGTGGCAGCTGGCCTTCGATGTCGTCAACGGATACGGCGGCGAACTGCGCACCGACAAGGCGCCGTCCGCGGTCACCTCGATGGTGCTAAGGCTGTGGGGTCAGCTCGCTGAGCACTTGGTGGACACGCAGCAGCTCCGCGATACCCATGTGGAGCTGGAACGGCTGATTCATGGCCTGCCGGCGGGTCCCCACCAGCGCGACCGTGGCCCCAGCCAGTGGCTGCTGCGGTTGCTGGCGACCCAGACCGAGCGCGCCGAGCTGGTGCCGCTGCTTGACGCGCTGCAGGAGCGTATGCGCGCCGCGAAAGTGATGGACTTTGGTGCGCAAATGGCTTGCGCGGCACGGCTGGCGGCGACTTTCCCGCAGGTCGGTCAGGACCTGCGAAACCGCTATCGGGTCGTGCTGCTCGACGAGTACCAAGACACCGGGCACGCTCAGCGCGTCGCGCTGTCGGCACTGTTCGGGGGCGGCTGCAACGATGGAGACGACGGCTTGGCGCTGACGGCCGTCGGTGACCCGATTCAGTCGATCTACGGCTGGCGCGGCGCCTCGGCGACGAACCTGCCGAGGTTCACCACCGACTTCCCGCGATCCGACGGCACTCCCGCGCCGGTCCTGGAGCTGCGGACCAGCTGGCGCAACCCGCCCCGGGCCCTGCAGGTCGCCAACGCCATTTCGGCGGAGGCGCGACGACGATCGGTTGCGGTGCGAGCGCTGCGCTCGCGCCCGGACGCGCCGCCCGGCACCGTCCGCTGCGCCTTGCTTCCCGACGTGCGGGCCGAACGCGAGTGGATCGCGGACCACCTATACGCGCATTGCCAGCGCGCCCAGGTGGACGGGGTCAGCCCACCGACCGCCGCGGTACTGGTGCGCCGCAACGCCGACGCCGCACCCATCGCGGATGTCTTGCGCGCCCGCGGAATTCCGGTCGAGGTTGTCGGCCTGGCCGGCTTGCTTTCCATCCCCGAGGTGGCCGACGTGGTCGCGATGCTGCGGCTGATCGCCGATCCCACGGCCGGTGCGGCCGCGATGCGGGTGTTGACCGGTCCACGATGGCGCCTGGGTGCTCGGGATATCGCCGCGCTGTGGCGTCGCGCGCGGGCGCTCGGTGGGGGACTACCCGCAGGTGAGGCGCCGACGCCCGACTCGATCGCGATGGCAGCAGGTCCCGACGCCGACACCGCCTGTCTGGCCGACGCGATCGGCGATCCCGGCCCGGCCGGCTCGTATTCGGTTGCGGGATATGAGCGCATCCGCACACTGGCCGGCGAATTGAGGGCGCTTCGCGGCCATCTCGGTCATTCCCTTCCGGACCTGGTCGCCGAGATGCGCCGCGTGCTGGGCGTCGACTGCGAAGTTCGGGCCGCGGCTTCCTCGGTTCAGGCCGCTGCGCCCTGGTCGGGAGCGGAGCACCTCGACGCGTTCGCCGATGTGGTCGCCGGCTACGCCGAACGCGCAAGTGCTACGGCGACGACGCCGTCGGTCGCGGGCCTGCTGTCCTACCTGGATGTGGCCGAGGTGGTCGAGAACGGATTGCCCCCCGCCCAGTTGACGGTTGCCCGCGACCGGGTCCAGGTGCTCACGGTGCACGCCGCAAAAGGTTTGGAGTGGCAGGTGGTGGCGGTGGCACATTTGTCCGGGGGAGTATTCCCGTCGACGGCGTCGCGGGGCACTTGGCTTACCGACGCCGCCGAGCTGCCGCCGCTGCTGCGCGGCGACCGTGCTTCGGCGGGTGCACTCGGCATACCGGTGCTGGATACCTCGGATGTCACCAATCGAAAGCAGCTGTCGGACAAGATCTCTGCCCATCGCCGTCAGCTCGAGCAGCGGCGCGTCGATGAGGAGCGGCGACTGTTGTACGTGGGCATCACGCGGGCCGAGGACACCCTGCTGGTGTCCGGCCATCACTGGGGTTGCACCGGAATCAAGCCGCGCGGTCCGTCGGATTTCCTGTGCGAACTCAAGGACGTGATCGACCATTCGGCCGCGGCTGGTGATCCCTGCGGGGTGGTGGAACAGTGGGCACCTGCGCCCGCCGACGGTGAACGAAACCCGCTGCGCGACAATGTTATCGAGGCGATTTGGCCCGCCGATCCATTGGCAGGACGACGCGACGATGTCGAACGGGGGGCGGCGCTGGTGGCTGCGGCGATGTCGGGCGGCCCGGCCCGCTCAGACGCCGACGTCGACGACTGGGCGGCCGACGTTGATGCGCTGTTGGCAGAGCGTGCACGTGCCGGGCAACCGCCTGCTCGCACGCTGCCCAGCCAGTTGTCGGTCAGCGGTCTGGTGGACCTGGCCCGAGACCCGACGGGTGCGGCGCAGCGGCTGATGCATCGGCTGCCAACTCGTCCGGACCCGCATGCGTTGCTGGGCAACGCGTTTCATGCCTGGGTCCAGCAGTTCTACGGCGCGGAGCGGCTGTTCGATCTCGGCGACCTGCCAGGTGCGGCGGACTCCGACGTCGGCGACACCGAGGAGTTGGCGGCGTTGCAGGCGGCCTTCGGGGGATCGCGGTGGGCGGCCCGCACACCCATCGCGGTCGAGGTGCCGTTCGAAATGCCCATCGGCGATACCGTGGTGCGGGGCCGCATCGACGCCGTGTTCGCCGACGCCGACGGCGGCGCGACTGTAGTGGACTGGAAGACCGGTGAGCCGCCGCATGGACCGGAAGCCATGCGGCAGGCCGCTGTCCAGCTCGCCGTGTACCGCTTGGCGTGGGCCGCTTTGTCTGGGCGCCCGGAATCATCGGTGCGCGTCGCCTTCTACTACGTGCGCACCGGAGTCACCGTCGTCCCCGACGAGCTGCCCGATCCCGCCGAGCTGACTGGATTGCTGGCTGATTCCGTCGGCGGCCACAGGTGATCGTGGTTACATATGTGTCGTGCGCTGGGTTAAGGCGATGACGGACTGTCGTGCGCGGCGGTAGGCTGCGGCGGCTGAGCGGTTTCGATGAGACGCTGGCCGCCCAGCCGGGTCACCTCCTGGTCGGTGTTCTGCGTATTCCCGAAGACCACGCCAGCCCGGTGCGCGTGATCACGCGCCGAATGGTGATCGCTGTGGTGGTGTTGTTCGCCGCCACCTTCGTCGTCTACCTGGACCGAAGCGGTTACCGCGACGTGCGGGGCGACCGGCTGACCTTCCTGGACTGCCTTTACTTCGCGGCGGTGTCGCTATCGACGACCGGTTACGGTGACATCACCCCGTACTCCGAGGCCGCGCGTTTGGTCAACACCGTGGTCTTTACCCCGCTGCGGATCGCGTTCCTGGCCGTATTGGTCGGCACAACGCTCGAGGTGCTGTCCGAGCGGTCCCGGCAGGCATGGAAGATCCAGCGTTGGAGGAGCAGAGTGCGCAACCACACCATCTTGATCGGCTATGGCACCAAGGGCAAAGCGGCGGTTGTCGCCATCCTGGGTGATGAGGGCGCCCAGGGCGAGATCGTCGTCGTCGACACCGATCGGACCGCCCTCGAGCACGCCGCGACGGCCGGCCTGGTCACCGTGCACGGCGACGCCACCAAATCCGACGTGCTGCGGCTGGCCGGAGCCCAACACGCCGCCTCGATCATCGTCGCCACCGGCCGCGACGACACCGCCGTGCTGGTCACCTTGACGGCCCGCGAGCTTTCGCCCAAGGCCAAGATCGTGGCGTCGATCCGGGAGGCCGAGAACCAGCACCTGTTGCAGCAATCGGGCGCGGATTCGGTGGTGGTCTCCTCGGCGACCGCAGGCCAGCTGCTCGGACTTGCCACCACTACGCCCAGCGTCGTGGAGATGATCGAGGATCTGCTGACTCCGCACGCCGGGCTGGCTATCGCCGAACGCGAGGTCGAGCAGACCGAGGTCGGCGGATCCCCACGGCATCTGAGCGACATCGTGCTGGGTGTGGTGCGCGAC
>DATMMZ010000110.1:0-12895 GCA_035569455.1 Mycobacterium sp.
GCGGCAATACCAGAAAATCCATCGCAGCGCCCCTTTCTTGCGGGCCCTCGAGGGAAACTGCGAACGACGGCCTGGCGCCTAGCAAACACTTACACCCTTTTTCCGATTTCCGTCGAGGTATCGCCGACGCCCCGGTGAAAATTTTCCCATCGGCCGCGGACACTTGTGATGTCTGTGGAGCGGTGGTCGCGGAGAGAAGCGACTGACGCATCTGCGACGGCCCTTAGCCCACAAGCACTTTGGCGTTACCGTCCGGTGGCTGGATGAACGCGGCCTGCGGTCATGGCGCCGGTAACGGGTCCGCGGTGAGGTCGAGTGCGATGTCAACGAGCATGTCCTCCTGGCCGCCGACCATGCCGCGTCGACCGGCCTCTTCGAGCAAGGTGCGGACGTCGACATCGAAGCGGCCCGCGGTCGCTTCGGCGTGGCGCAAGAAGCTGGAGTACACGCCCGCATAGCCGAGGGTCAGTGTCTCGCGATCGACCCGCACCGGCCGGTCTTGCAGCGGTCGGACGAGGTCGTCGGCAGCGTCCTGCAGTCCGTGCAGGTCACATCCGTGGTCCCAGCCGAGCCGGGTGGCCGCGGCAATGAACACCTCCAGCGGCGCGTTGCCGGCGCCGGCGCCCATCCCGGCCAGTGAGGCGTCGACGCGGTGTACGCCATGTTCGACCGCGACAATGGAGTTGGCCACGCCCAACGACAGGTTGTGGTGGGCGTGAATGCCGATTTCGGTTGTGGGCAAAAGTGTTTGGCGCAGCGCGTCGACCCGGTCGGCGACGTCGCGCATTGTCATGGCTCCGCCCGAGTCGACGACGTAGACGCAGGTGGCACCGTAGCCCTCCATGAGCTTGGCCTGTGCGGCCAGGTTGGCAGCAGTGGTCAGGTGGCTCATCATCAGGAAGCCGACGGTGTCCATGCCGAGGTCGCGCGCAGCGGTGATGTAGTGGGCCGAGATGTCCGCTTCGGTGCAGTGGGTGGCGACGCGGACGACGGTGGCGCCCGCGCGATGCGCCTCCTTGAGGTTGTGCACACTGCCGACGCCGGGCAGCAAAAGCGTTGCGACGTTCGCGCTCCGGACGGCTGCGGCGACAGCCTCGATCCATTCGAGGTCGGTATGCGCGCCGAACCCGTACACACAGCTGGAACCGGACAGCCCGTCGCCGTGCGCCACTTCGATCGAATCGACTCCCGCCGCGTCGAGGGCGAGCGCGATCGCGGTCACTTCCTCGATGCTGTACTGGTGGCGCACCGCATGCATGCCGTCGCGCAAGGTGACGTCGCTGACGTAGATGTGCTGGGTCATGTTGCGGCTCCGGCGGTTTCGGTGACGTGCATAGCCTGGAGAGCTAAGCGTTCGGCGGTGGCCTTGGCGGCAGAGGTCATGATGTCGAGGTTTCCGGCGTAGGCGGGCAGGTAGTGCGCCGCGCCGGTGACTTCCAGCAGCACCGTGACGCGGGTGCCGATGAACTTGCCGGTCTCGGGGATGTGGAGCGGGCGGTCGGGGTCGAACACCTCGAACTGCACGTCCTGCTTCAGGCGATAGCCCGGCACGTAGGCGGCGACCTGGTCGACCATCTCGACGATGGCTGCCTCGATCGAGCGGTGTTCCGGATCGCCCTCGACGAGGCAGCACACCGTGTTGCGCATGAGCACCGGAGGGTCGGCCGGGTTGAGGATCATCACGGCCTTGCCGCGTTGTGCGCCGCCGACGACTTGCAAGGCCGTCGCGGTGGTTTCGATGAATTCGTCGATGTTGGCACGTGTTCCCGGTCCCGCTGATTTCGAGGAGAGCGATGAGACGATCTCGGCGTAGGAAACGATTCCGGTTTTGCCGACGGCGGCGACGATCGGGACCGTGGCCTGACCGCCGCAGGTGACCATGTTGAGGTTGGGCGCGGCGAGGTGGTCGTCGAGGTTGACCACCGGCACGCAGAACGGCCCGATCGAGGCGGGCGTTAGGTCGAGCATCCGTATTCCGGTGTCGCGCAATGCCGCCCAGTTGGCGCGATGTGCGCCGGCGGAGGTGGCGTCGAAGGCCAGCTTGATGTCGGCGAAGTCCGGCATCCCCAGCAGGCCCTCGACTCCGTCTGCGGTGGTGGGCACGCCCCTTCGCCGTGCGCGGGCCAGCCCGTCGGAGTCGGGGTCGATGCCGACCATCGCACCGACCGTGAGTGGGCCGTCACTGTCCAGGATTTTGATCATCAGGTCGGCGCCGATGTTGCCGGAGCCGATGATGGCCACCGGCCACCGCTGTGTGGAAGTCATGGTATGTCCTTCTCGGAGACCATGCGCTCAGCGGTGTGGAAAACGGCGGTGAAGTGCATCTCGAACAGTGCCGGTAGGTCAACGGAGTCGCCGCCGATCTCCTTGGCGACGAACGCCCCGTCAGCGCCGGCGAGCGCATAGGTGGCCAATTGGTGGACCTGTGCGTCGGTGAGGCCGGGTGTGATCTCGCGGATGGCGGCGCGGATCATGTCGAACGCTCGGGCCCGGACGGCGATGAACATGGCACGGGCTCGCGGCTCAACGGGACGTCGCTCCAATCCGAGCATCAAGCCGAGGCGGAGGAAGTCGGGGGAGTCCAGCAGTGCCTTGGCGTTTTGCAGGGCCAACCCGACGAGGCGCTCGCGCGGGGTGCCTTCGTCGGGCATCTGCCATGCCGAAAGCCATTGGGCGAAGCTGCGTTCGATGACAGCGGCGATCAGGTCGTCCTTGTCCTTGAAGTGCCAGTAGATCGAACTTGCTGGCAGGCCGCACTTGGTGCTGACCAGCCCGATGCTGGTGCCCTCGTAGCCGCGCTCGCTGGCGATCTCGGTGGCCGCGTCGAGGATGCGGGACCGGGAGGCTTCGCCGTCGACCCGGCGTCGTCTCTTGGGTGCTTGCGGCTCATCGCTGCCGGCCACTGGAACTCCTTGCTGTTCGGTCTTGACTCTGTAATGATCGCTACATTACCGTATTGATCGTTACAGAATCAAGCCCGACACGAAGGTGAGACAGCAGTGACCGAGGGTTCGACCTATGACGTGGCGGTGATCGGTTACGGGCCGACGGGCGCCACCGCCGCCAATCTGCTTGGCCGCCTGGGCCTGAACGTCGTCGTCATCGAGCGCGACCACGACGTGTACGGGCGGGCGAGGGCCATCTCCACCGACGAGGAGGTCATGCGGATCTGGCAGTCCGTCGGCCTGGCCGACCGGCTGCAGCAGGACATGTTGCCCAACCGCCCGTTGGCCTGGGTGGATGCCGACGGGGTGCCGTTCATCGAGACCATCATGACGCCCCGCGGCTGCGGGCATCCGGCGCAGCAGTTCCTGTACCAACCCGCGGTCGACCACGTGCTGCGCGAGGGTGTCGCCCGCTGGGGCAACGTCGAACTGCTGCTCGAACACGAATGTCTGCGTGTGGTCAACCACGACTCATGGGTTGAGCTCATGCTGGCCGATCTGCGCACCGACACTTTCCAGCGCCTTCGCGCCTCGTACGTAGTCGCCGCCGATGGCGGTTCCTCGCCGACCCGCGGCCTCCTGGGCGTCGGATACACCGGGCGCACCTACACCGAACGTTGGGTCGTCATCGACACAGAGGTGATCCGCGAGTGGGACGGCCACGACCGGCTGCGCTTCCACTGCAACCCCAAGCGCCCGACCGTGGACTGCCCCACACCGTTGGGGCATCACCGCTGGGAGTACCCGGCACGCGCCGGCGAGGACGAGAAGAAGCTCGTCACCGATGAGGCCGTGTGGGAGGTTCTGCGCGAACAAGGCATCACCGAAGATCAGGTGAAAATCCTGCGCGCCGTCATCTACAGCCACCACGTGCGCGTCGCCGACCGGTGGCGGGTCGGCCGGATCTTCCTGGCCGGCGATGCCGCCCACGCGATGCCGCCCTGGATCGGCCAAGGGATGTCAGCCGGTGTGCGGGACGCGGCCAACCTGTGCTGGAAGCTGGCCGCCGTGCTGCGCGGGCAGGCAGCCGACGCGCTGTTGGACAGCTACCAGACCGAACGGAAGCCACACGTCACCGAGGTCACCCGCCGGGCAGTACGCACCGGGCGGCTCATCACCGAACGCCGAAAGTCGTTGGTGTGGCTACGAAATCACCTGTTGCGCAACTTGACCCGGCTGCCTGGTGTCCTCGCGATTGCGGAGAAGCTGATCTGGATTCCCGATGCTCATTACCCCGATGGGTTCTTCGCAACCGATGCGCATGCCGTTGTGGGTTGGCAACTGCCACAGCCATGGGTCACCGACGCCACCGGAGAAAGGTTGCGCCTGGATGACGTCGTCGCCGGGCGGTGGGCTGTGCTGCATTTCGGCGCAGCGCCTGCCGGCGCCGACCGCTGGGAGCGACTGGGTGCAATTTCGGTTTCTGTCGCCGGTCGCGGGAGTCAGCCAGCGGCAGGAGCGATCCGTGACGACGACGGAACGCTGACCTGTTGGCTGCGTCGCAAGAAGGCTGACGCGGTCGTGCTGCGCCCCGATGGATTCATCTACGCGGCCGCCGCGTCGGGACGCCCACTGCCGGCACCGCCGGCGGGTCTTACCGAACTCGCTCTCACCACCCCGATTCGCAAGGGAGCCTTCGCATGATCACAGCTGAACTGGCCGAGCGCACCGTCAAGGTCGACGGCAAACCGATCTTCGTCTCCGAAACCGGGACCGGGTCGCCGGTCGTCATGCTGCACGGCGGCGGCCCCGGTGCGTCGGGTGTGTCGAACTACTCGCGCAACATCGACGCCTTGGCAGCTCACTTCCGGGTCATCGTGCCCGACATGCCCGGTTATGGCAGGTCGGTCAAGGGCGTCGATCAGGACGATCCGTTCGGGTATCTGGCCGATATGACCCGCGGTCTACTCGACGAACTCGGCGTTGGCACAGCCCACCTCGTCGGCAACTCGTACGGCGGCGCGGCGGCACTGCGGCTCGCGCTCGACACCCCGCACCGGGTCGACAAGCTTGTCTTGATGGGTCCCGGCGGGATCGGCACCACCAGGGGCGTTCCCACGGCCGGGTTGAAGAGCCTGCTGTCCTACTACGGCGGAAGCGGCCCCGGCCGCGACAAGCTCGCCACCTTCATCCGCACCTATCTGGTGTACGACGGCGCCGCGGTGCCCGAGGATCTCATCGACCTGCGCTACCGAGCATCCATCGACCCGGAGGTGATCGCGGAGCCGCCGCTGCGCCGCCCGTCCGGACCGATGGCCCTGCGCACCCTGTGGCGGATGGATCTCACTCGCGACCGCCGGCTGAGGGCACTCATGGCGCCGACACTCGTTCTGTGGGGCCGCGACGACAAGGTCAACCGCCCCGCCGGCGGCCCGATGCTGCTCAACCTGCTGCCGAACGCGGAGTTGGTGATGACCTCGCACACCGGGCATTGGATGCAGTGGGAACGCGCCGAATTGTTCAATCGGTTGGTGATCGATTTCCTCGGGAGCGGGCTATGAGCCAGTCTGTGCGGCCGTCGGTGTTCGGCTCGATATTTGGCAAAGTCCACTTGGGCTATGTGGTGATCGAAACGCAGAAGTTCAGCGACTGGCGGCAATTCGGTCGCGACGCCATCGGCATGCACCTCGACGACATGTCGGCAGACACCATGCGGTTCCGCCTCGACGACAACGAGTGCCGGTTCCTGCTGCAGCGTGGCCCCGCCGAGGACGCCACCACGCTCGGCTGGCACCTGGACGACCACGAGACGTTCGACGCGGTCCTCGCTCGGGTGCGGCAGCACGGCGTGCCCGTCGTCGAAGGCACCGACGAGGAAGCCGCTCTGCGCGGCGTGGAGCGGCTCGTCCGATTCCCCGGACCCAACGGCCTCACCCAGGAGGTCTTCACGCGCGCAAGGTCCGGCGTGACGCCGTTGAAGATGGCGGCGCGCGGCGGATTCGTCACGGGCGCAGCGGGTATGGGCCATGTCGCTGTCACCACGACACGGCCTCAACAGGTGCGTGGCTATTACAACACCGTGTTCGACGCGCGACTGTCCGACTACATCGACGAGACGATCAGCGGCGTCAAGTTCAAGATCCGGTTCCTGCGGGTGAACGAGCGCCATCACTCCGTGGCGATCGCTGCGGTCAACCGGATGCCGCTGAACCCAATCCGCACGCGTGTCCAGCATCTCAACATCCAGGTCGCCGACGTCGACGACATGACGGCCGCCTATCAACGGGTCAGGGAACTCGGCTTTCGCATGGCGCTGGGCGTCGGCCAGCACACGAACGACAAGGAGCTCTCCTTCTACGCCGTCACGCCCTCGGGATTCGAGTGGGAAGTCGGCTGGAATCCGATCGTGGTCGACGAAACAACCTGGGAGCCAACCACTTATCAGGGAATCAGCATCTGGGGTCACACCCGGGAGGGGCAGACGATCGTCGACAAGTTCACCCAGTTCAAATCCGGAGCCGCCTCGTTGCTACGCGACGAGGACGTCGTCCCCGCGCTGGCCGGCGCGGGCATTCCGGATAATTGATCACCCACCCCCAAAAAGGAGTAGTGGCGCAATGCTACGAATCGACACCCACCACCACGCCGTCCCCGCCGACTACCTAAATCTCCTGCGCAAGGCGGGAATCGACGCGGCCGGTGGACGCGCCGTACCGGACTGGAGCCCGGAGGGATCGCTGGAAGTCATGTCCGAAGTCGGTATCGGTACGGCGATCCTGTCGGTGTCCGCGCCCGGCACCACCTTCCTACCGAACCCGGCCGACGCTTCCGCGCTGGCCCGCGACCTCAATGATCAACTGGCCAGTGTCGTTGCCGCTCAACCCGATCGGTTCGGGTTCTTCGCCACGATCCCGACGCCGCACGTCGACGAATCCGCCGCCGAGGTGGTCAGAGCCCTCGACGAACTGCACGCCGACGGCGTTGTGCTGCTGGCGAACGCGGCGGGCGTCTACCTAGGCCAGGACGGTCAGGACGACCTATTCGCGGCGTTGGACGCGCGTTCGGCCGTGGTGTTCATCCATCCCGCCGAGCTGCCCGGTCCCACCGTCGACGGCGTTGTACCCTTCGCGGCCGACTTCCTGCTCGACACCACCCGGGCGGCGTATCTACTTGTCCGCAACGAGATTCGCGGCAAGTACCCAAACATCCGGTTCATCCTCAGCCACGCGGGGGGATTCGTGCCGTATGCCTCGCATCGATTGGCGATGGCCATCGTGGGCGACACCGGCCGCAGCCCGCTCGACATCCTGGATGACTTCGCGGGCTTCTACTTCGACACCGCGTTGTCCTCGAGCACCGCGGCCCTGCCGAGTCTGCTCGCTTTCGCCAAACCCGGACACATCACCTTCGGCTCCGACTCGCCCTTCGCTCCGCTCGCGGTCGCGAAGCTGTTCACAGCCGGCCTAGAAACATACCCCGGACTCGATGCGGACGCCCGCGGGGCGATCGATCGCACCAATGCGCTGGCCCTGTTCCCGCGCCTCGGCACGGCGCCGCCGCCAGATGCCGGCTCGGCACTCGATCAGGCGCGTCACGCGGTAAGCAGAGTGGTCATGCGCGGTGTCGCGCGACTAATCAACGACTAGTCGGCGAGCAGTTTAAGCCAGGAGAGAATCCGCTCGGCCAGTTCTGGTCCGCTGTCCTCCTGGATGAAGTGGCTGGCATTGAGGCGGGCGTGCGGCTGGCCCGCCGCGCCCGGGATGTGCCTGATCAGGGGACGGTCCGCTTTTCCCAGGAGCCGGTCGCGATGCCCGAAAATGGCAAGGCAGGGTTTCTCCCACCTACCCAGGGCGTCCCAAGCGGCCCGATTGGCCGGAACAGCCGGATCGTCGGGTGAGGTGGGTACCAATTGCGGGAATGCGCGGGCCCCCGCCTGGTACGTCTTGTCGGGGAAGGGTGCGTCGTAGCCGGCCCGGACCTTGGCCCGAATCCTGCGTACGGTGCCTGCGGCCACCAGGCGGCCCGCGGGCAGCACAGGGGAGTAGCGGGCAAAGGTCCGCCACACCTGGAAGGCGGGAGGGGTGGGCCGCCGCGCCGTGGGAAGAAAACCGTTCGCCACCACCAGCCGCGCGATCCGGGCATCCTGCTCGGCGGCGATGCGCAGACCAATCAGCGAGCCCCAGTCCTGCACGAACAACATGACGTCCTTCAGCTTGAGGCGTTCAAACCACGACGTCACCCACTCGACGTGCCGCAGGTAGGTGTAATCCTCGATCCGACTGGGCTTGTCGGAGCGGCCAAAACCGATCAGGTCGGGCGCGAACACGCGGTTGCCGCCCTCAGCGAGCGGCGGAATCATCTTGCGGTACAGGTAGCTCCAAGTGGGCTCGCCGTGCAGCAGCACGATCGGTGGGCCGTCGACCGGACCTTCGTCGAGGTAGTGCATTCGCAGCGGCTGGGTGTCGCTTGCCGACACGTCAACGTAATTCGCTGCGAACGGGTAGTCTTCCAAGTTCTCGAACCGTGAGTCTGGAGTTCTCAGGACATCCATGATCAGCTCCTTTGGTGGACCTGCCATTCGCGGCGTCCCGGCTAGCCTCTCTCGGCGACGCCGCTTCGTCCAGTGCGAGATGTCGGCGAAAGTGGAACCCTGCCGCGATCATCGGGGGCCGGGCCACTAAAATCCCAGTTCATGGCCATCCGGCACGCCGTTCTCATCATTGCCGACATCGGCGGATATACGCACTACATGAATTGGAACCGGATGCACCTGGCCCATGCGCAGCTGACGGTGGCGGCGCTGCTGGAGTCGGTCATCGACGCCGGCAAAGGCCTGAAGCTGGCGAAGCTGGAGGGCGACGCCGCGTTCTTCTGGGCGCCGGGCGGCGACGCCAAAGTGCTGGTGTGGGACCGGCTGTCGGGGATGCGCCGGTCGTTCCTCGCGCAGCGGGAGAGGATGAAAAAGGCCAATCTCTGCGACTGCGCGAGCTGCGCACAGCTGGACAGCCTGTCGCTCAAGTTCGTCGCCCACGAGGGCGAGGTGGCGGAGCAACGGGTTAAGCGCAACGTCGAGCTCGCCGGCGTCGATGTCATCCTGGTGCACCGGATGCTGAAAAACGAGGTACCGGTATTGGAATACGTGCTGATGACCGACTCCGTGGCACAGTGCCTCGACGAGTCGGTGCGCCAGCTTTGCCAGCCTCTGACTCACGACTTCGAGGGCATCGGACAAACGTCCACACACTACATCGACCTCGCCACGTCCGAGGTCGCACCGACAGTGTCAGACCGCAGCTCGTCAGGCCGGCTGGGGGCGAAGCTCAAGTTAGAGGTGAGCACGTTGCCGTTCATCCTGGGCATCAAGCAAGCCTGTGCGGGTTTCAGAAACCTGGGCCGCGGCGCCAACCAGGAGCCGCAAACGAGCCGAGGCTAGTTTGGCAACTTGGCTAACAGAGGTCTTGCAGCGCCCGACCCATCCGCGATAGGGCCTCGACCAGAATTGCTTGCGAGGTGGCAAAGTTCACCCGCACATGCCCGGCTCCGCCGGTTCCGAAGGCGTGGCCGGAAGTGAGCGCGACCCGGGCGTGGTCGAGGAACCAGCGGGCCGGGCCGGACAGATCGGATACCACCGCAAGGCCTTCGGTGACCTTGTCGTGGAAGCCGAGTTGTCGGCAATCCAGCCACGCCAGATACGTGCCCTGCGGAGGTTGATAGGCCACCCCGGGTAGATGCTCGGCGACCAGCTCGCCCAGCAACGTTCGGTTTGCGTCCAGACCCTGCAACAGCGCGTCGAGCCAGGCACCACCGGTGCGGAACGCTTCGGTGTGGGCGATGGCGCCCAGGTGGCTCGGGCCGTGGCTGACCTCTTCGGGCATCCGCCGAAGGTCGGCGGCGGCCTCCGGACCGGCGATGGCGATGGCCGCCTTCAGCCCGCAAAGATTCCACGCCTTGGTGGCCGACGTCAGCGCCAAGGCGTTCTCCGCGCCGGGGACGCTCAGATACGGGGTGAATCGCGCCCCGGGCAGGACGAGCGGAGCGTGGATTTCATCCGACACCACCCGGACACCGAACCGGCGGGCGCGTTCGGCGGCGCCGCGCAGTTCGTCGACGGTGTGCACCGACCCCGTCGGGTTGTGCGGATTGCACAACAGGTACGCCACGTTCCCGTGTGGCCCGGCTGACGCACGGGCACCCGAAAACGCTTCCTCCAACGCGTCCAGATCGATCCGCCCGTCGCGCGCGAGCGGTGCCTCGACTACCCGGCGGCCGTCGTGTGAGACGAAGGCGTAGAACGGGGGATACACCGGCGAGTTGACGATCACGGTGTCACCACGCTCGGTGACCAGCCGAAGCATCTCAACCACGCCGAGCATGACGTCGGGAACGATTGCCGTGCGGCCGACCTCCAGGTCGTGCCATTGCCAACGCTGCGAAGCGAATTCGCTGACCGCCTCGGCGAATGCGTTTCCGTACGGATATCCGGTATCGCCGATGTCTATGGCCCGATGGATGGCGCCGGCCACCGTCGGCGCCAGAGTGACATCCATCTCCGCTACCCACAACGGCAAGACGTCGGCCGGGTGCGCACGCCACTTCATGCTCGTGCGGGCCCGCAGTTGCTGGGCCGTTAGCTCCTCGAGCGGATTAGGCATCACTGCCGCAGAGTCAGACGCCGAGGCAGTTCCGGCACTCACTACCACCTCCCGTCTGCGCCCGTCGCGCAACGCGTCGCCAAGCTGCAACAACGTTAGTCGAAGTGGCGTTGCGGGAACACTATTCAGCTGGCGCGTACGGCTCGTCTTGAGCCGCTCGCCCGATGAGTGAACCGCTTCGCTGTGCCAGCTGCCGCCGCGGCAGGCAGAGCTATTGCACTCGCCCGTGATGACGGAGGAGTCGTCGTGCACTGGCCATCACGCCGCCGCAATGGGCGTCCTTCGGCTTCAAATGCCCCGCTCGCGCCCGCGTCTGACACGATGACCGGGTGTCCTCACCGACCCGGCCCTCATCCGTAGCGCGGCCAAGCGTGCACCAATTGACGACACCGCGAGCGGCGGCCCTGGCGGGGGTGCTGTCGGCCTTGCTCTTCGCGGCGGTCCTGATCCTGATCCGTGTCAAGATGCCCGAGGGACTGGGCGACTCGACGCAATGGCTCAACTCTGAACGGGGCGGCATCCTGACCGCGACGGAGCTGATGCCGTTCGCCGGGATCACCTTTTTATGGTTTATCGGGGTGGTGCGGGACGGCTTCGGGCGGTACGAGGATCGGTTCTTCACGACGGTGTTTTTGGGCAGTGGTCTGCTGTTTCTGGCGATGATGTTCGTCTCGACCGCGGTCGCCGCAGCGCTGGTGGCCACCAACACTGGCGTCACCGATCCCGCAGTGCATGCCGGGGTGATCGCGTTCGGCAAGGGGATCGTGGTGTCGGCCGCCAAAACCTACGCCATTCGGATGGCGGCGGTGTTCATGATTTCGCTGGCCACGATCTGGCTCAAGACGGGCCTGATGCCGCGCTGGCTAGTCGTCGTCAGCTATCTGGTTGCGGTGGCGTTGCTGATCGCCAGCGACCTGACCATGTGGCTCACGCTGGCGTTTCCCATCTGGATGCTGGTCGTTAGCGGCCTGCTCTTGGCGCGCGCTGGATTCATCGACCAGCAACGCGCGAGTCAGGATTGAGCATGTCCTAATCGAGGCCGGGGCCGGGCAGCGATCGCCCTGTCAGCCGCAGACAGGACACAACGCACTGATGTGCGGACGTACCTGCCGAGCCGCAAGATTGTCCTATCCGGGCGAAGGGCTGGTCGAGGCTATGCCGAGCCCTAGGCTTGGTTCGTGGCCTCGCTTTCGGACTCGCTATGGCACCGGAACCGAGTCCTGGCCGAGGCGGCGCTGGAGCACACGTTCGTCCAGGGCATCGCGTCGGGAGAGTTGGCCCGAGCTACGTTCGCCTACTACGTGGGACAGGACGCCGCCTTCCTCGACGCGTTCTGCCGTGCCTACGCCTTGGCTCTGGCCAAGAGCCCAGACCGAGATGGGCTGATGGCGTTCAGGGAGTTACTCGAAGCCGCCACCGACGAGCTCCGCCTTCACCAGGGCTACGCGGCTCGCTGGGATGTCGACCTTCACCAAGAAGCAGACCCCGCCACCTCGGCGTACACCAACTTCTTGTTGGCGGTCGCCGCGCTCGAGCCGGTTGGCCACATCGCGGCGGCGATGACGCCGTGCATGCGGCTCTACGCCTACCTCGGCCAGCAGTTGGCCACTCGGACAAAGCCCGAGAGTCCATATCGCGAGTGGGTGATGACGTACTCGAGCGCGCAGTTCGAGGCCCAGGCACGACGTCTAGAGGCTCTACTCGACCGCTACGGCGGTGATCACGACCGCCTGGCGGTCCTATATCACCAGGCGATGGAACTCGAATTGCGGTTCTTCGACGCTGCCAGCCGTTCCACTCAAGTCTGAATCCCGAGAGCCGCAACATCATTGCCGCGCCATCGCGATCGTGAGCCGGTCCTCGGGTTTGATGAGGTGATCTTGGCTGTCGCCGCCGATGTCGATCTGCACCCAGTCGATCTGACCGGAAAACTTGTTGCCGGTGGGGCCGTAGTCCGGGGATGCGGGTGAGCCGGTGTCGGCGCCAACGTCGCAGGCCTCGCATGAAAAGCTGTCTGGCGCAATGGCTTTGAACATCCCTCGCGGCCAAGAAGAATGCTGCTCAGCTGGGTCACACTCAGCTCGCGCCTACTATCACTGGAAGGCATGACCGCCATCTGGGCGGCTACATCGCGAGCTCTTCTGACTGGGCCCGATACCCCACACTAGGCCGTCTCACTCATCGACAACAGCCCGGCGGGGGATCAACCTCGCGCGGGGGGTTGTCGTCTGGGTACCCGGCTTGACCGGGATTGCTGCCATCGCCCGCTCGGCCATCGCCGTGATCGTCAGGCTCGGATTCACACCGGGATTGGCCGGGATGACCGCACCATCGCAGATAAGGAGGTTCTGGTAGCCG
>DATMMZ010000111.1:0-12999 GCA_035569455.1 Mycobacterium sp.
GTGAAGCTCATCGAGCCCGGCCCGGTCGACACCGAGATATGGGATCAGCCCGGCAGCGAGGAACCCCTCTACCAAGGACCCAAGGTGGCCGCCGACGAAGTGGCCGAAGGCATCATCGCGGCCCTGGGCACCGACCGTTTCGAGCACTATGTCCCCGACATGAAGGCGGTGGTTGACGTGAAGAACGCCGACATCGACACGTTCATCGCCGGTGTGGCCGGGATGGCGCCGCGATGAAGGCGCTGGTCTACGGCGTGCCGCCGGAGCTCTTCGAGGTTCCAGACGGCGCCAACGTGCTGACCCAGAACCTGGCCCGCACTCCGACGGCGCTGCGGCAGGTGCCCGATCCGCAACTACCGCATCAGGATTGGGTGATCACTCGGCCTCGGCTGACCGGCATCTGCGGTTCGGACTCCAAGCAGATCCTGATGGAGTTCGGCGAGGGCGATGTCGACAACGCCATGTCGTCGTTTTGTTCCTTTCCGCAAGTCATGGGCCATGAGGTGGTGGCCGACGTGGTGGCGGTGGGGCCGAAGGCCCGGGGACTTGAGGTCGGGCAGCGGGTGGTGCTCAACCCGTGGCTGTCGTGCGGTCCGCGCGGCATCGAGCCGCCGTGTCCCGCCTGCGAAACGGGCGACTACAGCCTGTGTTGGAGCTTCACCGACGGCGACATCAAACCCGGCATCCACACCGGGGTGTCGGCCGACGTGACCGGCGGATACGCCGAGTTGATGCCGGCCCACGACAGCATGTTGTTCGGGGTTCCCGACTCGATTCCCGACGAGCTGGCCGTGTTCGCCGACCCGTTTTCGGTGTCCCTGCACGCGATCACCCGCCACCCGCCGCCCCGCTCGGGCCGGGTTCTGGTGTACGGGTCCGGGTCGCTCGGGTTGTGCGCGCTCGCGATCCTGCGGGCGCTCTATCCGGACGTGGCGGTGGCTGTGGTGGCGCGCTTCGAAGCCCAGGCCGAGCTGGCCCGCCGGTTCGGGGCCGAAAAAGTGCTGGCGCACGAGCCCCGGCTGGCGATCATCGAAGAACTGGTCGCCTGGGGCGGCGGCCGGTTGCGCCAGCCGCTGCAGGGATTGCCAATGGCCTACCCCGGCGCGCTCGACGTCGTCTATGACACCGTCGGCAAGCCGGAGACGTTCGAGGTGGGCGTGCGGGTCCTCGCAGCCCGGGGCACGCTGGTGAAGGCCGGGGTCCATGCACCCGGCCGGTGGGAGTGGAGCCCGCTGTACTTCAAGGAGATCAACTGGGTCGGCTCCAACGCGTTCGGGTTCGAGGAGATCGATGGGCAGCGCAAGCACGCCATTGCCCACTACCTCGACCTTGTCGCCGCCGGCCGGGTGGACCTGCGCCCCATGCTGACCCACGCTTTCCCGCTGGACCGTTGGCGCGACGCGTTCCTCGCGATCGCCAACCAGGGCGACAGTGGTGCCGTCAAGGTGGCTTTCGACCAGCGCTAGGCCGGGCGTCTGGCGCGATAGTAGGTGATTCGTCCAACGAAGCGGTGCCGCTGCGTGGCGACCTCGGCGCAGTCGAACCCCGCCGCACGCAGGAGTCGGGGAATCGCATCGCCGAGGTTGCCGGCCGCGTGCCGGCTGTGCATGACGAGCCGCGCCGACAGGCCGTCGCGAGCGGTCATGTCGCCGCCCATGTCCACCAGATGCAGCCTGCCGCCGGGACGCAGGACACGGAAAACCTCGGCGGCCGCAGCGCTTTTCGCGTCGTCGTCCAGATGGTGCAGCATCATCGACGACAGCACCCGGTCGAATTCGCCGTCGGCGTAGGGGAGCCGTTGCGCGTAGCCGCGTTCGAAGCGAATCCCGTTGAGCTGAGCTGCCTTTCGCTGAGCCCGGCTGAGTGCGAGCGGGTCGGGGTCGGATCCGACCACCGAAACCGCGGGATGGGTCTTCTTGGCCCGGATGGCGAGATTGCCGGTGCCGCAGCCGATTTCCAGGACACGATGGCCGTCGGCGAGTTCGGCCTGCGCTATGAGCGTCTCATGGACGCGGTTGAAGCCGAACAGGCGAGTCAACAGGTCGTAGCCGGGAAGCAGCGCGTCGTGACCGGCGGCGGGGAGGTAGTCATGTGGATTATGTTTGACCATAAAATCCATACTGAAGCACTGGCATACAGCAGAATTAGCTGATCCTCATCCAAAGTAGGATTATCTTTCGTGACATGACGCGGGCAGCCCGGGTAATCCGCCACCGCGGCGGCGTGCCCATCTACCAGTACCGGACCGATCCGGACATACCTCCCGTGTCGGTGCACCGGCACCTCCGCGACGACTTCGTAGAAGTGGGTCGTCACATTCACGATTTCCCGGCGCTGCTATACGTCCCCGCTGCGGGCCTGGTGTACGTGGTGGCCCCGGGTGAGGTGCTCGACCCGGGGCAGCTGTACCACCCGGATGCCGGGGTTGCGGTGTTCTTCGATCCCGCCGCGCTCGGCGAGGACGCGCGATCACCCTGGCCGGCGTGGCGGGCGCACCCGCTGCTCTTCCCGTTCCTGCACGGGCACTCGGGCGGGGTGCTGCGGCTGGAGGTGCCCGCGTCCCGGCAGCCTATGTGGGATAACGCGATCCGCTCGATCGAAACGGAACTGACCGTGGGGCAGGATGGCTATCGACAAGCGGTCCTGGCGCACCTGACGCTGCTGCTGATCGAGCTCGCACGCCTGGCCCGCGATGTGGTGGCCGATCTGAGGCGCAGTGGTGAACCGCTGCTGGCCGAGGTGTTCGCGGTGATCGATCGGCGTCACGGCGATCGGTTGTCGCTGTGCGACGTGGCGCGCGAAGTCGGCATGACGCCGGGACACCTGACCACCGTCGTGCGCCGCCGCACCGGACGCACGGTGCAGGAGTGGATCATCGAACGCCGCATGGCCGAAGCCCGCAGCTTGCTGGCCGAGACGGATCTCCCGGTCGCAGAGGTCGCCCGGCGGGTCGGGGTGCCGGACCCGGGTTACTTCAGCAGGCTGTTCAGCCGCAGGCACGGCGCCTCGCCCCGCGAGTGGCGTGGTCGCCAAGTTCGGGCATAACGCCGGAAACCATCTCATCCACGTCTTAACTCGCGATGCCGCTCGCGGCGGGACGCGCCGGTTTCCGCGTTGCGCACCCCGTGGATTGCGATACCGACAGCGCGTTCGACTGCAGCGCGTAGCTGTTCGGTGGTATCGCCTTCTTGCAGGCAAACGAGCGCAGTGGCAATCGCCGCGCCCATGACTGAGCCGATGACGGCGGCAGCGGCCGCCGGGTCGAGCGTGTCCTGGTAGGCGCGGTGCAGTGCCTGGGCGAGTTGAGTTTCGGCTAGGAAGTAGCGGTGCAGGGTGGCCGCTTGGACGGCGGGCACCGACATGATCATCGGCAGCCGCACCGCCGCCAGGCCACCATCGACTTCCTCTGTGAGGGCGTCGGCCAGCATGTGTTGCATCGCTGACACCAGCACGTCGGCCATCTGGTCATCGGGCCTGCGCTGCTCGATGAGGGCCACCGCGGCCTCGATGCGGCGGGACAGGTGAGGGAAAAGGACCTCGTCTTTGCTCGCGAAGTAGTTGAAGAACGTCTTCGTGGAAACCCCTGCGGCGGTAGCGATCTCGGCGACCGTGGTCTGCTCGTAGCCCCTCGCCTCGAACAGCCGCATGGCCGCGCTGATCAACTCCTGCCTGGTCTGCTGTCGCTTGCGTTCGCGCAGACCCGTCTGATTGGCCGTTCCCGCTCCTTCCATTTATTTATATCTGATGTAATATTATAGCGGATGTAATAGATTGGCAGGCGGCTCGCCGGAGAGGACCGGTCATGCAGCGGTTCGAGAACGCGGTGGCGATTGTCACGGGCGGTGGAATGGGTTTAGGCGAGGCGTTGTGTGAGGAGCTCGCACGTCGTGGCGCGACGGTCGTCGTCGCCGATGTCGACAGCGACGCCGCACGTCAGGTAGCGGGGCGCCTGGAGCAAAGCGGCAGACCGGCACTTGCCGTGCGGATCGATGTGGCCGACGAAGCTGAGGTCGCGCAGCTGATCGAGAGCACCGTGGCCGAATACGGACGCGTCGACTACATGATCAACAACGCAGGCATCGCGATCGGCGGGGATTCTCGCGACCTTTCGATCCAACAGTGGCGTCGGGTGCTCGATGTCGACTTGCTGGGGGTCGTAAATGGGACGGTGCACGCCTATCGGGTCATGGCGCGGCAAGGCCACGGGCACATCGTCAACATTTCCTCGCTCAGCGGGCTGGTTCCGCAGCCTGGCAATGTTCCCTACTGCACGAGCAAGCATGGGATCGTGGGGCTCTCGCTTTCGCTGCGGGCGGAGGGAGCAGACCTTGGGGTGAAAGTGAGCGCGGCATGTCCCGGTGACATGAAAACCAAAATCTACGACAACATGGTCGTGGTCAATATGCCGCGGGAGGAGGTGGCGACCTTAAGTCGGCGCACCCACTATCTGATGCCCCAGATGAGCGCACAGGCCGCCGCCCGCGCGATCCTGCACGGCGTGGGCCGCGATCGGCCGCTGATCGTGTTTCCCTTTGCGGTGCAGGTCATCTGGCATTTGTATCGCTGGTTTCCCGGTCTGCTTTATCGGATCAACGCACATCGCATGAGACTATTCCGCGGCCTTCGAGCCCGCTGAAACCCGCGAGCGTCCGGCCCCAGAGGTGGTGTCTTTCAGAGGGGTTCGATGTCTAACCAGTGGTCGATGTCGAATTGCTCGGCGACGGCGCGGATCGTTGCGCCGCCGCGCCCCGGATAGTGCGCGGGTATCACCGCGGCCTTTGCTTGTGCGGCCTCGGTGAGTATTCGGCGGCGGGTGGCCGCGGCGGCGTCCGCATCGATGTCAAAGGCGCAGGCGTCGTCGGGCAGACGCAGTTGCAGTGGGCTGTGGGTGAGATCGCCGACGAAGACCGCCTGTTGACCCGCATCCAGCCACAGCACGGAGGAGCCCGGTGTGTGACCGGGGGCGGCCCGCAGTCGCAGCGACCGACTGATCTGGTAGTCGTCTGACCATTGCACGAGCTGTCCCGCTTCGTCGACCGGTAAAACGCTGTCCGCGAACACCAGCTGGTTGCCGCGCTGCTGGGCGCCTTCCTCTTCGGTGCGCGGCGTCTGCCGTGCCGCCGGCCCGTCGGGTTGAAAATGGTGGTAGTCGGCCGCGGGCACCACATATCGGGCGTTGGGAAACGTCGGCACCCAGGTGTCGTTTTCCAGCATGGTGTTCCATCCGACGTGATCGGAGTGGATGTGGGTGTTCACCACCACGTCCACGGCGTTGCGGTCGACGCCCGCCGACTGCAGCGCAGCCAGGAACCCGGTGTTCAGGTGATCCAGGGGTGGCATATGGGGGCGTTGGCGGTCGTTACCGACGCCGGTGTCCACGAGGACGGTCAGCCCGTCGACCTCGACCACCCAGCTTTGCACCGCGATGCGCCACTGATCGGTATCGGCGTCGAAGAAGTCCGGCACCAGCAGATCGGCGTTGTCCCGCCATTTCGACCGCGACGTCCGGGGGAAGAACCTGGTTCCCAACTCGAACTGAAACTCCACTACGCGCGCGACGATCGCGTGACCAACCCGGACCTGGTTCATCACATGGGATTGGCGCGCAGATAGCTATAGACCATTCCGAAGTTGCGGTTCACCTCTTCGGGGACGGGCACCGGCCCACCGAGAGCTCGAGCGCCCCAAACGATTTGGGCGGTGCGTTCCACCAGCGCGGTGATGTGCAGGACCTTGTCCGGGCGGGGCCCGACGGCGACCAGGCCGTGGTTGGCGATCAGGGCGGCGCCGCGGCCTTCCAGGGCCTTGACCGCATTGGTCCCGACGTCGGGTGTGCCGGACGCGGCGTACTCGGCGCAGCGAACGTCGCCACCGCAGTAGACCGCGAACTCGTCGATGCAGGCCGGAATCGGCTGATGCGCGACGGCGAACATCGTCGCCCAGACGGGATGACTGTGGATGACGCTGCCGATGTCGTCGAACGCCTTGTAGCACGCCAGGTGCAGCTTCGCTTCCGACGACGGCGAACGGCCCTCCTTGGCTTGCAGTACAGCGCCTTCGGGATCGACCAGCACAAGATCCTCGAGTTCCATGTCCTGGTAATCGACGGACGACGGCGTGACGACGATGTTGCCGTCGGAGCGCCTGGCCGAAATGTTGCCCGCCGTTCCCTCGACCAGGCCGCGTCGCAGCATGTCCTTGGCCGCCGCCAGCACCGCGGTCTCCGCGTTGTCGACGGATTTCACGGATGTCATGAGCCGAGCACCTCCGGGTTGACGATATGGGCGGGCGTTGTGCCGCTCAGCAGCGCTTCCAGATCGTCGGCGACCATCTGTGCCTGCCGAGCCTCAGTGTTCCACGTGGCCCCCCCGATGTGGGGGGTCAGGACAACGTTGGGCATACCAACCAGCGGGTGATCGATCGGCAGCCATTCGCCGACGAAGTGGTCCAGGCCCGCGGCGCCCACCTTGCCGGCGCGCAGGGCGTCGACGAGTGCGTCGGTGTCGTGCAGCTGGGCCCGGGCGGTGTTGAGGAAGACGACGCCGTCGCGCATCGCCGCGAACTGCTCGGCCCCGATCATCCCCACGGTGTCGTCGGTGACGGGTGCGTGCAGCGAGACGATGTCAGCCTCGCCCAGCAACTCGTCGAGGCTGTGCCGGGCTTCGTCGTTGTACGGGTCGTACGCGATGACCCGCAGGCCCAGCCCGGACAGCCGCCACCGCAAAGCCCGGCCGACAGCGCCGAGGCCCACCAGCCCGGCCGTGCGCCCGGCGATTTCCCAGGCGCGGAAGCGCTGATAGGGAATGCTGCCGTCGCGAATGACGTTGCCGCCGCGGACATCCGCGTCGGCGGTCAGCAGGTGACGGGTGGCAGCCAGCAGCAGGGCGACCGCCATCTCGGCGACCGCGTCGGCATTGCGCGCCGGTGTGTTCAGCACCGGGATCCCGGCGGCGGTGGCGCCGCGGATGTCGACGTTGTTGGGATCCCCGCGGGTCGACGCGATCGCACGCAAGGCTCGGTCGAACACCGGCCCGCGCACCGAGTCGCTCTCCACCACAACCACATCAGCGGCTTCGGCGGTGATCCGGTCGGCCAGCTGCTCGGCGCTGTAAATCCGCAGCGGGGTGGCATCGATCCATGGGTCGTACACCACGTCGGTCAGCTCCCGCAGCTTGGCGAATCCCGGTCCACGCAGCGGGGCGGTCACCAAGGCACGCGGTCTAGACGTCACGAATGCCAATGCTGGCGTACGGTGACGCCCGTGTCACGCGAAGACATCACAATCGGCATCGACATCGGCACCACCGCGGTCAAAGCGGTAGCCGCCGACGAAGACGGTCACGTAACCGCGCGGGTGCGGATTCCGCACCAGCTTCGGGTGCCGGCTCCCGACCTGATGGAGCACGAAGCAGACGAAGCGTGGCGGCGGGGTCCATTGGCGGCACTGAACCGGCTGGCCCGCCCGGAGGTCCGGGCGGTGGCCGTTGCGGCGATGGTGCCGTCATTGACCGCCGTCGATGCTGCGGGCCGGCCCGTCACACCGGGATTGCTCTACGGCGATGGCAGGGGCCGGGTGCCAAGCGCCATGAAAGAGCGGGCCCAGCCGCTGCCGGCGGTGGGCGAGGCCGTCGAGTTTCTGCGCTGGACTGCCGCCGCAGCGCCCGACGCGGCCGGCTACTGGCCGGCACCCGCGGTGGCCAACTACGCCCTGGCGGGCGAGGCGGTGATCGACTTCGCCACCGCCGCCACGGCGTTCCCCCTGTTCGACGGGACCGGCTGGAACCCGACGGCATGCGCCGAGTGCGGGGCGACCGTCGAGCAGATGCCGCGGGTGGAGACGTTCGGAGCGGCCGCCGGGCAGGTGCACGGGACCGGCGCTGCGCTGGCGATTGGCGCCATTGATGCGATTTGCGAACAGATCGTGGCCGGCGCCGATAACGACGGCGAGGTGCTGGTGCTGTGTGGCACCACCCTGATCGTGTGGACCACCGTCTCCGGGGCCAGGCAGGTTCCCGGCCTGTGGACCATTCCGCACACCATCCCCGGCACGAGCAAGATCGGCGGAGCCAGCAATGCGGGCGGGCTGTTCCTCGGCTGGGTGGATCGTCTTGTCGCAGCGGGTGACCCGACTGGTGATCTTGAGAAGCTCGATCCGAGGCGGGTACCGGTGTGGTCGCCGTATATCCGCGGCGAGCGCACCCCGTTCCACGATCCCGATCGCCGCGCCGTGCTTGATGCCCTGGATCTCACCCATGACGCCGCATCGGTGCGGCGGGCTGCCTACGAGGCTTCGGGCTTCGTCGTCCGTCAGCTCATCGAACTGAGCGGAGCATCGGTGTCGCGCATCGTGGCCACCGGTGGCGGCACCAGGATCCAGCCCTGG
Organism: Mycobacterium sp.; assembly: GCA_035569455.1. Lineage (GTDB taxonomy): Bacteria > Actinomycetota > Actinomycetes > Mycobacteriales > Mycobacteriaceae > Mycobacterium. The sequence goes on from DATMMZ010000111.1 coordinate 8,384, forward strand.
ATGCAGGCCATCGCCGACGCCACCGGCCTGCCCGTGGAGGTGTCCGGGGTGGCCGAGGGCGCGGCACTGGGCGCGGCTTTCCTGGGCCGCATGGCAGCCGGTCTGGAAACGTCGATCACCGACGCCACGCGCTGGGCCTCAACCGAGCGCATCGTCGAGCCCCAGCCGGCGTGGACGGGTGCGGTCGAGGAGCGGTATCGGCGGTTTCTGGATCTGGGAGACCGGCCGTCTTATCCCGTCTAGTGGCATCTAGGCTGATGCAATGACCGACCACGACCGCACAGCTGTCCGCCGAGAGATCACAGACGCCATATTGAGCGCTGTCGAACGTCGGCATGAGGTGTCCGACGCCGTGGTGGAGGCCAAGAACAAAGCGGACGCGGTCGCGGCGATCGTCAAATTGCTCGACACGTCTCACGTTGCCGCCGAAGCGGTCATGAGCATGTCATTCGACCATTTCACGAAGGATGCGCGCAAGAAGATCCTTGCCGAACTCGACGATCTGAACAAACAGCTCAGCTTCACCCTGCACGAGCGCCCGGCAAGCTCGGGTGAGAGTCTGGTGCTGCGGCCCTTTTCCGCCAACGAGGACCGCGACATCTTCGCCGCGCGCACCACAGATATAGGTGCCGCCGGCGACGGATCCGGCCGACCGTCCGGCAACCTCGACGACGAGATCCGTGCGGCGCGCAAGCGCGTGGACGACGAAGAGGCGGCGTGGTTCGTGGCCGTCGATTCAGGCGAGAAGGTCGGAATGGTGTTCGGCGAGCTCGTCCAAGGCGAGGTCGACGTGCGGATCTGGATTCACCCCGATCATCGCAAGAAAGGTTATGGCACTGCCGCGCTGCGCAGGTCGCGGTCGGAAATGGCGGGATTTTTCCCCGCCGTGCCCATGGTCGTCCGGACGCCGGCAGCCAATCCCGCATAGGAATTGGCTACCCGGTCTTCGTAGCGGACACGTATCTGATATCGCCGAAAACGACCATGGATGGCTGGTCGGGAAACTCGAATCCGTTGTCGGCGTAGAGCTCTGGTGTACTGTGCGCGCTCACCCGCCAACCACGATCCGACAGGTACGCCACGACATCGTTGCGTTTGCCGTCGTAGATCAAGTCGGCCCAGTTGAGATTCAAGCCGAGACGCCGCCACCGCTCGCTGACCTCGCGACCCCGCTTTTCCAGACGGTCGCGGATGTCCGGAACGTAGCCGGTCCCCAGTCTGCTGCCGGCGGCGCTCAACGCGGTGATGTTGTCGAACAACCGGTCTTGGGCATCCGGCGGCAGATACGCCAGTAGCCCTTCGGCGCTCCAGACCGTCGGCTGCGTAGGGTCAAATCCGTTGTCGCGCAGTGCGGCCGGCCAGTCATCGCGCAGGTCTATGCCCACTGCCCGGTGCTGGACAGCCGGGGCTGCGCCCAGCCCGGCCAGGGTGCGGGTCTTGAACTCGATCACCCGGGGTTGGTCGACCTCGTAGACCACGCTTCCGCCCGGCCACGCCAGCCGGTACGCACGCGTGTCCAGCCCGGAGGCCAGGATGACGGCCTGGCGCACGCCGGCTTGTGTGGCGTCGAGAAAAAGCGAGTCGAAGAACCGGGTGCGGACCGCCATGCCTTCACTGAGCCGCTGCGGGGTGAAGGCGGGATCGTCTTCGGCGAGCTCGATTTCGCCGTTCATCATCCGGATGAAGGCATCCACCCCTACGGCGTTGACCAGTGGCTCGGCGAAGGGATCGTCGATTAGTGGGTTCGGGCCCTTCGACGCCAGCGCACGCCGTGCGGCCACCGCGGTCGCGGTGGCTCCCACACTCGATGCCAGATCCCAGCTGTCGCCATCATGTCGCTTGGTGTCGGCATCCGGCGCATCCGGCCCATTTGTCGCATTTGTCACCGCGGTGACCTCCTATTTGAGCGTAGCGGTGACGGTGACGATGTTGCGCAGTTGAGCCAGCGAGTCGTCGTCCGGGAAAACGCGGCCGTAATCGGCGAACAGTTCCCGTCGTGGCCGGGTGGTCACCCGCCAGCCTCGACCGGTCAGGTACTCAACAACATTGCTGCGCTCGCCGTCGAAGAACAGGCCCGACAGGTTGATGTCGCAGCCTAAATCGGCCCACCGCTGGTTGAATTCCTGCGCTCGTTCGCTCATCGTCGTCTCGGATTCTGGGTGGTACTCGGTGGCCAGCTTGCTACCGGGCGCGCTGAGCGCGGTGATGTTGTCGAAGAGCCGGTCCTGGGCTTCGGGCGGAAGGTACATTAGCAAACCCTCCGCGCTCCAGGCGGTTGGTTTCGCATCGTCGAATCCACTGCGGCGCAAGGCGGCTGGCCAGTCCTCGCGCAAATCGATGCTGACCGTCCGCCGGTCGGCGGCCGGGGCGGCACTGAGCGCCGACATCGTGGCGCTCTTGAACTCGATGACCTTGGGCTGGTCGACCTCATAGACGACGCTGGCGCGCGGCCATGACAACCGGTAAGGCCGAGCGTCCAGACCCGCGGCCAGAATTACCGATTGCCGAATGCCGTCGCGGCCGGCGCCGAGAAAGAATTCGTCGAAGAAGCGGGTGCGTACCGCGATCGAATCGGTCTCCGATTGCAGGTCCCGTTCGCCGTTTTCCCCCGCGTCGGGTGCGGTGACTTCGCCGTCGACCACGCGGGTGAAGAAGTCGAGGCCCACCGCCCGCACCAATGGCGCCGCGAACGGGTCATTGATGATCGGGTTGGGCTCGGCGCTGGCCACGGCGCGTGCGGCGGCGACCATCGTGGCGGTGGCGCCGACGCTCGAGGCCAGATCCCAGGTGTCTTGCTCACTTCGTGTCATGGTGCTCCTATTTCAGCTCAGCGCTTACATAGTTCACGTCACCGAACGGGGCGTCGTCGCCGTCGATCGGTGGCAGTCCGTGTCGGGCCACTAGGTCATCGGTGATCGTGATGTCGGTGCGCCAGCCGTGGTCGGCCAAATACGTTCCCGCATCCGTGCGATTGTCGAAATAGACCAGGCCCGCCATGTCGAGCTCAAAGCCGTGGCGGTTCCATCGCTCGGACTGGCGGCCCATGCGTCGCCTGAGCTCTCCTTCGTTGAGCTCATTGATGTCGGGCAGGCCTTCGGTGGCGAACCGGCTGCCAGACACGCTCAGGGCAGTGATCTGGTCGAGCAACCGATCCTGGGCCTCGGCGGGCAGATAACCCAGCAGCCCCTCGGCGATCCAGGCGGTCCGCTGCGCCGGGTCGAAGCCGGCCGCTTTCAACGCCGTGGGCCAGTCGTTGCGCAAGTCAACCGCGACCGCGCGACGATCCGCGGTCGGCTCGGCACCGAGGCCGGCCAGCGTCGCGGTCTTGAAGTCGATCACCTGAGGCTGATCGACTTCGAACACTGTGGTGCCGGGCGGCCAGGGCAGCCGGAAGGCGCGCGAATCCAGGCCGGCCGCCAAGATGACGGCCTGCCGGATACCGTCCCGCGCGGCGTTGAGGAAGAAGTCGTCGAAGTATCTGGTGCGCATGCCCATCGCATCGGCGAACCGCTGCAAACCGATGGCCGCGTCCTCGTCGAGATCGCGGGGATCGAGCTCACCTCCGGCCATCCGGGCGAAGAAGTCAATGCCCACCGCCCGAACCAGCGGCGCGGCGAACTGATCGTTGACCAGCCCGTTCGGGGACCTGCTTGCGACCGCCCGCGCCGCGGCCACCATCGTCGCCGTCGCTCCCACGCTGGACGCCAGGTCCCACGTGTCACCCTCGAACCGGGCACTGCCCGCACGCGTCATTCATCGCCCCTTGTCAGCCTTCGAGATACCGCTTTCGATATTTAGCGAATGCAATGAGCCACCCAAACTCTACGCCTTCTTCTGGGGCCTCCCCGGCGGCCCACAAAGGACCTATGCGCACCAGCTGTTAGTCTCGTACACGGTTTGACGCGCGACGCCGTACTCCTGCCTGCGGGTATTGGGCGCGTGACGCAGGACCATCGGCTGCGCAGGAGGAAGAGTGCTTTCGGCTTTCATCTCATCGTTGCGGACAGTTGACCTGAGACGGAAGATCCTCTTCACGCTTGGCATCGTCCTTCTCTACCGGGTCGGCGCCGCACTGCCATCGCCTGGCGTGAACTACCCGAACGTGCAGCAGTGCATCAAGGAGGCCACCGGCGGCGAGGCCGGGCAGATCTACTCGCTGATCAACCTGTTCTCCGGTGGGGCGCTGCTGAAGCTCACGGTGTTCGCGGTGGGGGTGATGCCCTACATCACCGCCAGCATCATCGTGCAGCTGCTCACGGTGGTCATTCCACGCTTCGAGGAACTGCGCAAAGAGGGCCAATCCGGCCAGGCCAAGATGACGCAGTACACCCGCTACCTGGCGATCGCGCTGGCCGTCCTGCAGGCCACCAGCATCGTGGCGCTGGCGGCCAACGGTGGCCTGCTACAGGGCTGCTCGCTGGAGATCATCTCCGATCAGAGCATCTTCACTCTGATCGTCATCGTGCTGGTGATGACGGCCGGCGCCGCGCTGGTGATGTGGATGGGTGAGCTGATCACCGAACGCGGCATCGGCAACGGCATGTCGCTGCTGATCTTCGTCGGCATCGCCGCCCGCATTCCGGCCGAAGGGCAGAGCATTCTCGACAGCCGGGGTG
>DATMMZ010000112.1:0-2580 GCA_035569455.1 Mycobacterium sp.
CCTTGCGTCAGGCAGGACTCGTCGCCGCCAGGTCAGACCCCACAGACGGCCGCAAGACACTCGTGTCGGCCACATCCGCTGGGCGCAAGCTCATCTCGACCATCGCCCCCGCGCGGGAAGCCTGGCTCGAAGCAGCCATCGAACAGAACCTCACGCCCGCCGAGCGCCGGACGCTGCTGAAAGCCGCCGACATCATGGAGCGTCTGGCCGACTGCTGAACACCGGGGCCGGACGTCATTGGCATCGGGGGAGGCCGAGCACGAAGGTGGCTTCGACAAGTGGGTGTTTACCTGCATAGCCGTTTCGGGGTCGCCGCGGCGGCCACACCGAACTCGGTGGACAACCCATCAGCCAGCAGCGTCAGCCAACCTGTCAGGTCGGTAGACCTAGCCATTGACCACCGAGGAGGCACGCCAAGTCACTCACCACGACCGTAGCGAACACAGTGCACCTCGGGGCCCCTCCTTGGTTGCGGCGACGACTCCGTCGACGGACAGCGTGCAGCGCAGGTGCGGTGTGACTGGGCCAGCCCCACCGTCACCGACGATGAGCGGTACGAACCGCACGTCGCGTGGCGACGTGGCGGCTGACGCCGTGAACGCGAGCGAGTGGCGGCGATGTCGATGGCAGGCACGACCACCATCGGGACGAGTAGGAGCCCTCGGCGCGGGTAGGGCCTGGCTAAGTGCCCGTCACCCGGCCGCGGGCGGGTGCGCCATCACCATGAGCCGGACCCCGTATCGGGGCAGGACGCCCGAGGCTCGCGCTACCGTCGGCGCCGGCATCCCCGGTACGCCTGGCATACCGGACCCGGCAGCCTCCTCGGTCCCCGCGAGCGTGGTTAAGCCGGCGGGCGACAATGCCGAAACAGCGCGGCCCGACGGCGCAGACCAGCTCGCTGGCACCGACAACGGCCCGATCGAATTCGCCCGAGCCACACTGGCGAGCACCGCGTTGGGCAGGCCGGCACCCCCGCCAAGGCCCGACGCCGCACCGGCTGACTGTTGCAGCGCGGGGAGCGCCGGGGCGACCTCGGCCGCAACCGTCGACAAGTCGGGGAGAAGGCCCAAATTTGCGGGGTCAATTCCGCAGCGGTCGGACGTTAATATGCTGAGATCCATCATGAGATTCAGTGAGCTCATCTGCCCGGTGAGGAGAACATCGTGACCGCAGCACTCATCACCGGCGCATCCACCGGCATAGGACGAGAGCTTGCTAGTCTGTTCGCCGCCGATGGCGTCGACGTGATCGTGGTATCGAGCAATCGCAGCGCCGCACAGCTCACCGCATTGGCTGAGGAGTTGCGGTCACGCCACGGTGTCCGGGTGGACGCCATCACGATGGACCTGTCACAGCCCGGCGCCGGAACCGAGCTCGTCACGCGCGTCGACGAGCTTGGTGTCGACGTCGAATACTTAGTCAACAATGCTGGCGTTGGCATCCTCGGCCTCAAGACCCAGGACTGTGATCCCGATGCGATATCGCGGATGGTACAGCTGAACGTGGTGACGCTCACGGACCTGACGATGCTCTACATCGGGCGGATGGTGAAAGCAGGTCACGGCGCGATCCTGAACGTCAGCTCGGTGGCCGCCTACGTCGTCCCACACGGACTGGAAGCGGCCTATGCCGCCAGCAAGGCCTTCATCAGGAGCTTCTCGGAGTCGGTGGCTCACGATCTGCGCGGCACGGGAGTCACCTGCACCCACCTGGCGCCGGGCCCCGTCCGCACCGAGTTCGCTGCCACGGCGGGCATTACAGACACGTCGCGGCTCGACCGGGCTTTTATGGACGCGGCACCGGTGGCCAGGGCAGGGTACGCCGCGATGCGGGCTGGGCACGTCACCGTGATGCCCGGACTCAGCACCAAGTTGATGCGGGCCGCAGCCACCATGTCGCCATCACGGCGATTCACCGGCTTGGTCTCGGGTTACTTTGTCGCCCGGCACTGACCCAGCGCGCCTGCATTGCGTAGGACAACACACGTCACGGGGCATCATTCGAATGCGGGCACCGAACACCACGCTTGTCGTCTAACAACCGCGCTGCCCAGCACTCTCAGGGTGTTGCGTCGTCACGTCCTTGCCCTCGCACCGTCATCGCCGATGGGGTGCGCCACGACCTCGTGCCGCGCGATTGCCGATCGATAGGCCCTATGGACGTGAGTGTTTCGTCGAATACCCGCGGTACACAGCGTCAACGAGGCTCGCAAAATCCGCAGGAGCTTCCAGGCAGAGCGTCGGTGCGCATCTTCCAGAACGCGCTGCCAATCTCAATTGATCGAACAGCCCCATCGCATGTGCACCGCGATCTCATGCCCGCAGGTACTTCAGCTTGTTGATATGTGTACTGGGCTGTCGCGAGTCGAAGTTCGTCGTGAATTAGCCCGGCTGGAACGCGGTCCGGTGCGACGATGACGTGATGGCAATGTCATCTAACCCCAGCCCGCGCCAGCTGACGACGCCACGTGCTGCCGCGGTGGCCGGTGTGATCTTTGCGCTGCTGTTTGGCGCCGTGCTGATCCTGATTCGCACCAACATGCCTGAGGGCGCGGCAGCTTCGTCCGAATGGCTGAACAGT
>DATMMZ010000113.1:0-2716 GCA_035569455.1 Mycobacterium sp.
CGCGCCACAAGAGCCGACAATTCGCGGCGCAGTTGCACTCGCTCCTCCACCAGTACCGGCACCCCCTCGGCCAGGTAATCGCCGGCGATCTCCCGGGCATGCGCCAGGTCGCGGGCCATCCGCACACCCCGGCCGTCATAACCGCCGCGGACCGCCTTTACCACGATCGGCGCGTCGATACGGTGCGCGAAGGCGTCGATCTCGTCCAGCCTGTCGAGGCTGTCCAGAGCGGCGTAGCGCGGCACCCGGGCGCCCAGCGCCTCCAACCGCCGCCGCATGACGAGCTTGTCCTGGGCGTGCACCAGAGCCTGCGGCGGCGGTGCCACATTGACGCCCTCGGAGACCAGCTTGTCCAGCAGGTCGGTCGGGACGTGCTCGTGATCGAAGGTCAGCGCCGCGGCTCCGGCCGCAACGCGGCGCAGGTCTTTAAGATCGGTGTGCGAGCCGATCACTACGTCGGGGGTGACCTGCGCGGCGGGTTCGTCGGCGGCGGTGGCCAACACCCGCAGCGTCTGGCCCAGCGCGATCGCGGCCTGGTGAGTCATGCGGGCAAGTTGGCCGCCGCCGACCATCGCGACTAGGGGCGCGGCCTCCGGCGGGCGTGAACTCGGCACGGCCATCATGGTGTCATGGCGCGTGACGGCGTGTTGACCGGCTGTGACGCCGAATCGTTATGTACCTTGAGGTCAACCGGTCAGTGCATCACTGCAGCTAGTCGATGATGTGATGCGTGGAGGCGGGGTTGGGCGTGGGGCCGATCGGGTTCAGTGTTGAGCAGCAGAATCTGTTGTGGGCCATGTGGCGCCGTGGTGATTCGATCCGGGAGATGGAGCGCACGCTGGGTGAGACGCTGCCGCGGATCCGGCGGTTTCTGCGTCAGTCGGGTGGGATCCCTCCGGTTCCGCGCCAGCGCAGGGCCGATCATCTGAGCCTGGTCGAGCGGGAAGAGATCTCGCGGGGGATCGCGGCCGGCCTGTCGGCACGCTCGATCGCGGGGCGCATCGATCGACCTTCGTCCACGGTATCGCGAGAGATCTGCCGCAACGGAGGCCGCGATGCCTACCGCGCACTGGCCGCTGATAGTGCTGCGTTCGAGAGGGCGCGGCGCCCGAAAGTGAGCAAGCTGGCCGCGAATACGGAGTTGCGCGGTGTCGTCGCCGCCAAACTGGAAGATGACTGGTCGCCACAGCAGATTGCCCAGTGGCTGCGGCGGGAGCATCCCGGTGACGCGGCGATGTGGGTCTCACACGAATCCATCTACCGTGATGTGTATATGCCCTCACGGAACGTGTTCAATGCCAGCATGTTTCACCGTCTGCGCGGTGGTCGTTCGATACGGCGGCCGCTGGGCAAGCGGTTCTCTTACGGTCGCGGCCAGATCCGGAATACGATCTCCATCCGGGAGCGTCCCGCCGAGGCCGACGATCGTGAGGTGCCCGGGCATTGGGAGGGTGATCTCGTGTATGGAATGCGCCCTTCAGCGGTAGCAACCCTGGTGGACCGCGCCACTCGCTATGCGATCGTCGTGGCACTGCCCGACGGGCACAAGGCCGACGCGGTCGCTCGCGCGTTGATCGACCAGATGGGTCGGCTGCCGGCGCACCTGCGGCGGTCGTTGACATGGGACCGCGGCCTCGAGATGGCACACCACGCCATGATTACCGCAGCGCTGTCCATGCCGGTGTTCTTCTGCGACCCGCACCATCCCTGGCAGCGCGGCACCAACGAGAACACCAACCGGCTGCTGCGCCAATATCTGCACAAAAACGCTGACCTGGGAAGCTTCACCCAGCGCCAGCTCAATACTGTCGCCGCAAAAGTGAATGACCGTCCCCGGCGGGTACTTGGCTGGGCCACTCCGGCTGAGGCGTTCGGTATCACCCAGCCACAGCCGATGCCGCTAATGCCGGCGTAGCGGTGCGGTGCTGGGCTGCGATCATGACGACATGACCGTCAGCGGACCTCCGCAGCTCGACGTCGCCCGCGTACAACGCTGGTGCGCCAACCAGGTCCCCGAGCACATTCGCAACGAGATCCGCGTCGAATGCGACGTCGCCCCAAGGCATCTGACCATCTGCGAATGCCGACCGCCGTGGCGCGAAGACTCCGGACCCGACTGGACTCGCTTTCCGATCGCCCGCCTGCACTACACCAGAACCACCGGACTATGGACTCTGTACTGGCCCGACCACAACCTCAAATTCCACCGCTACCGACCACTTGACCCCAGCCCCCGAATCCAAGACCTCCTCGACTACCTCGACAACCGAGCCGATCCCATCTTCTGGGGATAACGACCGGTTACTCTCGTCCCAGTTGTGCGCTGACCGGTTGAGCACAAGACCACATATGCGACACGCGCCGACCAGCTTCTGAGCCAAGCGATTTCCCAGGTCGGGGTGTCTCAGAAGTTCGTCTCAGAAATACCTGTCTCATCTTTAGTGTTTCAACATTTATGAGTCAGGTGGGCGATAGGCGAAGTACTACAACCGGTTCCAGTGCGCGTGTCGGCTACACCCGGGTCTCCACGGTCGCGCAAACCCTCGATCAGCAGAACGCTGCGCTGGAAGCGGCCCTCGTGGCGAAGACCTTCTCCGACACCATGTCCGGCGCCCGCGATGACACCCCGGGGTCATCGGGGTCGTAGCCCTGATCAAGCATCACGGCGCGTTCAAGTTCATCCATACCGGCTTGGACGGCGGGTGCTGAGGAAAAT
>DATMMZ010000114.1:0-3328 GCA_035569455.1 Mycobacterium sp.
ACATAATCTTGCCGCCCAGGCAGGTGGCTGTCTGCGGACTGGTAGGCGATGACATCAGTGTATCGGAACGATGCAGATCCCTTGCAGCGCAGGGGATTGCGCGCGGTTGCCGCGGCGGATATGGTCGAGAAGTTCCAACCACAGGACAGTCCCAACCCAACCACGGAACTCCAACGACCGAGGGGGTACACCGTGAGACAACCGGAACTAACCAGCCTCATCGGCCTGCGCGACAGTGACGGCGATCAGCTACACCTCGTTCGCCTCGATCGGGCCAATGGCTCCCGCAGGTATCTGATGGCAATCGGTCAGGAGAGGGTGTTCCTGACTCCCGGCGATCTGGATCGGCTGAGCACCGTCATCCGGTGCGAAGTAGGTGGCCGGAATGATGATCTGAAGGCCGCGTTTAGGTTCCTCGCCCACGCAATCTGGCTCCTGATCTTCTGCGCGGTGTTGTCGCTCCTCGCGTCCGCACTCACCGGGCCATTGTTTGCGTACCCCTGGTCGAACTGAAGTCATTCGGTGAGTGGTCTCCCATTCTTCGGCCAAGGCGTTGGCGACGGGAGACATGCCGTGCGGCGGTGCCTGCCTGGGGCTATAGCCTCCGGCGGTCCGCATACGGTCCGCAGTTGGTCATCGTTGGCCGGTTGTGGCGAACGTGGGTTCGTGCTGGTCACGCCCACATTCCCAACGCTGACCAACGCGGGCCAATGCCATGCAACGCCTAATCAGTAGTCGTCGTACAGCTTTGGCGAAATCGAATATTCCGTGCGCCAGGAGATCCACACCACGTCGGCCCGTTTCCCCGTTTAAAGCGACTAGAACCTGATTCGACCAGAACTTGCCGAAGATAGGCAATCGTGAACAGCCAAAGCCGCTAGAGATGCACGGGGCGCTGCGCGCCGCGATACGGGCCAAGACGCAGTCGCGCTCCGCGGGGGTGATGATCGCCGGCCACACCGCGGGCCCGATCACCTGCCCGTGATGCTCCCGCAATCCGGCGATCCGGCCCGAGCATAGGATTTGGCGCACCGCTGAGGTCTGCCACGACTTCGCCACCGCCCCACCGACGGGGCTGTTCTGGCACGATCGCCGGCCGCGTCCCGAGCACTATCTGCCGACGACCAGCCATACCGAGCGCGACCGCGACCGCGTGTGGCGCTTTCGCGCTGACGCCATCGGGGTATCCGTGCGGTGACCGAGCTTTTCCAGCTACGGGAGGGTTGAAAATGATTCCAAGAATTGCGGCAACGGTGTCTCGCCTCGTCAAGACGGGCGCGTCAGTGGCAGCTCGCCTCGCGGAGGGCGGCGCTTCGGTGCTGGGGGTGCGTTACGGGACAGCGGAACCCCGGTTCGTCGTCGAACGAGAGACGGCCGGATTGCAGATCCGCCGATACGGTCCGCGGATCGCCGCCGAGACGACCGTCGATGCCGACAACGAAGCGGCCGCGCGTAATGCGGGATTTCGGCGCCTGGCCGGCTACATCTTCGGCGGCAACCACGACAGCGCGAGAATCGCGATGACCGCGCCGGTCACTCAGGAGCCCAGCGATGCCCGCAGTGGTCAGAAAATCGCCATGACAGCGCCGGTGGCGCAGGCGGTCGCCGCGGACGACGCCTGGGTGATTCGGTTCTTCATGCCCGCCGACCATTCGATGGAAACGCTTCCCGCACCCAATGATCCAGCCGTCAAGCTGGTTACCGTGCCCGCCGAAACGGTCGCGGTGCTGCGTTTCACCGGCGACCGCGGACCCGAGTCAGTAGCTTCACACACCGCCGACCTGTTGCACGCATTACAGGACACCACTCTGGAACCCGACGGCCCGCCGGTCGCATGGTTCTACGACCCGCCCTGGACCATCCCGATGCTGCGCCGCAACGAGATCGCTGTGCCGGTGATGCAACGTTGAATGCAACGGAGGGATCTGACGCGATGACAAAGACGGTGCTGGTCACCGGTGCCTCCGGATTCATCGGCCGGCACCTCACCCGTGCCCTGGCTGACGCGGGTCATCACGTTCGCGCGATGACCCGCACACCCGACAACTATCGAGGAGCGGGGACGGCCACCTACGGCGATGTCACCGACGTGGCGAGTCTGCACAATGCGCTGGACGGTGCCGACGTCGCCTACTATCTGGTGCATTCACTGGAATCCGGCGATTTCGAGGAACGCGACGCCGAGGCGGCCGTGAACTTCGCCGGCGCTGCCGCTGCAACCGGCATCGAACGGATCGTGTACCTGGGTGGGCTTGGTGTGGACGACGGCAAAATGTCCGCCCACCTCCGTTCGAGGCGCCAGGTGGAGTCGCTGCTCGGCAGCTCGGGGGTACCGGTCGTCGTGCTGCGCGCCGCCATCGTCATCGGCCACGGCGGGATCTCCTGGGAGATCATCCGCCAGTTGGTGGCCCATTTGCCGATGATGCTCACGCCGCGGTGGATCAACACCCGGATCCAGCCGATCGCACTGCCCGATGCGGTGCGCTACCTGGTGGGTGTGCTCGATGCCCCGCTGACCGGCAGCCAGGTGTTCGAGATCGGCGGCCCGGAAGTGCTGCGCTACGTGGACATGCTCCAACGCGCGGCTCGCATCCAGGGCAAGTCGTTACCCAACCTCAGCGTCCCGGTGCTCTCGCCCCGATTGTCCTCGCTGTGGCTCGCGCTGGTCACCGATGTGGACCTGGCAACCGCGCGCAACCTGGTCGACTCGATGACCAACGAGGTCGTCGTCACCGGCCACCCGATCACGGATCTACTACCCGGCCCGACAATGGGCTACGACGACTCCGTCCGCTCGGCACTGGCCGAGCGCGCGGCCGCGCACAGCGCCCCGGCATGACATGCGGCGGGACCCGGACGTTTCTCATCCAGCACCGACAAACCCAGCAAACGTTTCGGGCCGGGTGTCTCGCGGAGTGACGGTCAAACGCCGGTCAAGACTGTTCAATGCCGAAACCACGGCAGCATTGCCTGATGAGCACTTTGATGAGCTGCACGAGCCGACCTCGCCCAGTGCCGAAGAGGCAGTATCGGGACTAGAACTGGCAACCGGCTCGGCGCTGTTGGTAGTCAAGCGCGGCCCCAACGTCGGAGCCCGATTTTTTCTGGACCGCGACTTCATGACGGCCGGCCGCCATCCCGACAGCGACATCTTCCTCGACAACATCACCGTCAGCCGTCGCCACGCCGAGTTTCGGCGTGAAACCGGCAAATTCCGCATCTTCGATGCCGGCAGCCTCAACGGCACGTATATCAACCGTCAGCCCGTGGACTCGGCCGTGCTGGCCAACCGCGACGAGATCCAGATCGGCAAGGTTCGTCTGGTGTT
>DATMMZ010000115.1:0-12567 GCA_035569455.1 Mycobacterium sp.
TCGTTGCCGTCTACGAGGATGCGACTTTGGCGTCTTCGGGTGCCAGTTGTTCGTACAGGTGGTCGGCGAGGCCTCGTACGGTGGTGGTGATGTTCTTTGGGTTGAGGCGTATTCCGGTTTCCGTTTCTATGCGAGTGCGGAGTTCGAGGGCGCCTAGTGAGTCTAGGCCGTATTCGGGCAGCGGACGGTCGGGATCGACGGTTCGACGCAAAATCAGACCGATCTGTTCGGAGACGAGCTGGCGCAGCTTCGCCGGCCACTCGTCTACTGGCAGTTCGTTCAGCTCGTTGCGGAATTTGCTAGTGCCGGAACGGTTTTGCCCAGCTTGGAACACTTCGAAGAACTTGCTCCGTTCGGCGAGGACGGCCAACCACGGCACTCCGATGATCGGGGTGTAGCCGGTGTAGGCGCGGTTGTGGCGCAGCAGCGTCTCGAAGGCGTAGGCGCCCTCTTCCGCACCGATAGCGGCGCCGCTGCTTTCCGCCACGGCCGTGGCACGGCCCACCTCGGCCCAGGCTCCCCAGGCGATCGAGGTGGCGGGCAGGCCCTGGGCGCGCCGCCAATACGTGAAGGCGTCCAGCCAACTGTTGGCTGCGGCGTATGCGCCCTGCCCCGGTGAGCCCAACAGGGCGGCTCCCGAGGAGAACGAGCAGAACCAATCCAGCGGCGCAGTGGCGGTGGCCCGGTGCAGGTGCCAGGCGCCGTAGGCCTTGGGTGCCCAGTCGCGGGCCAGAAGCTCGTCGGTGATGTTGGCCAGGGTGGCGTCTTCGACAACGCCGGCCGCGTGCAGCACACCGCGCAGCGGAAGCCCGGTGGCGGTTGCAGCCGCCACCAACCGGTCGGCAGTGCCCGGTTGGGCGATGTCACCGCATTCGACGACGACGTCGGACCCGATTGCGCGGATCATCTCGATGGTCTCGAGCACCTTTTGATCGGGCTCGGAGCGGGAGCTGAGCACGATGCGGCCAACTCCGGCCACGGCCATCTTCTCGGCGAGGAACAGCCCCAGTCCGCCCAGACCGCCGGTGATGAGATAGGAGCCGTCACCGCGGAAGGGTTGGACCTGTTCAGGAGGCAGGACCACGCTGCTGGTGCCGGTGCGAGGGATGTCGAGGATGAGTTTGCCGGTGTGTTCGGCGGCGCTCATCACCCGGATCGCGGTGGCCGCTTCGGCCAGCGGGTAGTGCGTGGCCTCCGGCATCGGCAGGGTGCCCTCGGCCGTCAACCGGTACACCGTGTTCAACAGCTCCCGGGCTTGGGCGGGGTGACTGACCGACAGCAACCCCACATCGACGCCGTAGAAGGCCAGGTTCTGTCGGAACGGGAACAAACCCACCCGGGTGTCGCCGTAGATGTCGCGTTTGCCGAGTTCGACGAACCGCCCGCCCAGGGCCAGCAGTTTCAGCCCGGCGAGTTGGGCGGCGCCGGTGACCGAGTTGAGCACGATGTCGACGCCGTATCCATCGGTGTCTTGGCGGATCTGTTCGGCGAATTTGATGCTGCGCGAGTCGTAGACATGTTGTATGCCCATGTCGTGCAACAGTTCTCGACGTTCCGGGCTGCCGGCGGTGGCGTAGATCTCGGCTCCGGCGTCGCGGCAGATCGCGATCGCCGCTTGGCCGACGCCGCCGGTTGCGGAGTGGATCAGCACCTTGTCCCCGGCCCTGATGCGGGCCAGATCGTTGAGCCCGTACCAGGCGGTGGCGTGCGCGGTGGTTACCGCGGCGGCCTGGGCGTCGGTCAGCCCCGGCGGCAGGGTCGCCGCCAGGTTGGCGTCACAGGTGACGAAAGTACCCCAGCACCCGTTGGGGGACATGCCCCCGACGTGGTCGCCGACCTTGTGGTCGGTGACATCCGGGCCGACCGCGGTCACCACCCCCGCGAAATCGGTACCCGGTTGCGGCAGCCGCCCCTCGAAGGACGGGTAGCGGCCGAACGCGACCAACACATCGGCGAAGTTGATGCTGGACGCGGTGACGGCGACCTCGATCTGTCCGGGACCGGGCGGCACCCGGTCGAAGGCGACGAACTCCATCGATTCCAAGTCGCCCGGCGTACGGATCTGCAGCCGCATGCCGTCGGTGGCGCGGTCCACGGTCGTGGTCTGGCGTTCCTCGGGGCGCAGCGCCGTCTGGCACAACCGCGCCGTGTACCAGTCATCGTTGCGCCACGCGGTCTCGTCCTCGTCGGATCCGCCCAGCAGCTGGCGGGTCAGCTGCTCGACGTTGGTTTGCTCGTCAACGTCGACGTGGGTGGTGCGCAGGTGCGGGTTTTCGGTGCCGATCACCCGCAACAGGCCGCGCAGCCCACCCTGTTCGAGATTGGCGCAGTCCTCGGGCACCACCGTTTGGGCGTTGCGGGTCACCACATACAGCCGCGGCGAGGCACCGTCGAACTCGGCCAGCTCGCGGGCGATACGCACTACGTGGGCCACGTAATCACCGCCGCGCGCGGCGCATTCCTGGTCTGAGACGTCGTCGCTGTCCGCGGGTCCGGCCAGCACCACCACGCCGGTGGGCCCACCGGCACCGAGCTGGGCCCGCAGCGCCGCGCCGGCGGCCTCATGGTCGCCCTGCACAGGCCAGGACACCGTCGCGCACTGCGCCTCGCGCTGCGTCAACGCTTCGGCCAACGCGGTGGCCGGTGCATCGGCGCCGGTCGAGGTGCTGATCAGCAGCCAGGGTCCGCTCTCGGCCTGGTCGGTTTCGGGCAGCTTGCGCGATTGCCACTCGATGGTCAACAACCGCTCGTTGAGCACGCGGTTGCGGTTGCCCTGTTCGGAGAACCCGGCGCCCAGCAGCAACCCCTGCACGGCCAGCAGCACCGTGCCTTGCTCGTCGAGCACATCGAGGTCGGCCTCGATGCCGGCCGCGCTGGTGTTGGTCACCCGGATATAGCAGTAGCAGGCGCTGCGCGCCGAACCGTAGGCGCGCAGCCGTCGCACCCCCAACGGCAGCATCAGACCGCCACTGAGGGCGGCCTGCACGTCGGGATGAGCCGCGATCGCCTGGAAGCAGGCATCGAGCAGGGCGGGGTGAATCCCATAGGAGTTCAGTTGGGAACGAATCGACGGGGGCAACGCGACCTCGGCCAGCACCGAGCTCGGGGTGCCGTCGGCGCTCCCGTCGGCGATGCGGGCTACGCCCAAGCCGGTGAACGCGGGACCGTACTGCACACCGTGCTGGTCGAAGTGCACCCGCATCTCCTCGCCTTCCACCCGCAACGAGTGCGCCGCCAGCAACCCCGCCATGTCGTACCCGGCTGGCGGGTCCTGATCGGCCTCGTCGTCGGATTTGGCGTGCAGCACCGCCGAGGCCCGCCGAAGGTGTCCCATACCCTCGGCGATCGACGCCTCCACCGCAAACTCGACCACGCCCGGTGAGGTCACCGTCGCCACCGCCGAGACTGGGGTCTCGTCGTCGAGCAACAGCATCGCCTGAAAGCGCACATCGCGGGCTTCGGCGCCCTCACCCAGCACGGCGTGGGCCGCGGCCAACGCCATCTCGCAGTAGGCAGCCCCCGGAAGGGCGGCCACGCTGTGGATCTGGTGATCACCCAGCCAGGGCAGCGCCGCGGTGCCGACGTCGGCCTGCCACGCGTGGCGCTCGGGCTCCTCGGGCAGCCGCACGTGCGAACCAAGCAGCGGATGCACCGCAACACTGAAACCACTCAGGGACTGCGGATCGCGGTCGTGGAACAGTTGACGATGCGCCCACGTCGGCAGCGGCGCATCTACCAGCCGCCCCTGGGGATAGGGCACCGAGTAGTCCACCGCGGCGCCCGCGGCGTACACATCGGTCAGCAGGCCACGCAGCCCGAGCGGCAGCGGTTGCTCGCGGCGCATCCCGGCCAACGCAGCGACCGGCATGCCGATGCTGGCCGCGGTCTGCTCAACGGCGCGGGTCAACAGCGGGTGTGGCGACAACTCGGCGAAGACGCGGTATCCGTCGTCCAGCGCCGCGCGCACCGCCGCAGAAAACCGGACCGTGTGACGCAAATTGTCGGCCCAATACCGGGCGTCGCAGGCCGGGCGCTCGCGCGGGTCGAACAAGGTCGCCGAGTAGTACGGGATCTGCGGTGTCTGCGGGGACAGGTCGGCCAGCACCTCGGTCAACTCAGCCAGGATCGGGTCCACCTGCGGCGAATGCGAGGCCACATCCACGGCGACTTCCCGGGCCATCACGTCGCGCTCTTCCCACGCGGCAACCAGCTTGCGGACCGACTCGGTGGACCCAGCGACCACCGTGGACTGTGGCGAGCTCACCGCCGCCACTACCACGTCGTCGGCTCCCAGCGCCGTCAGCTCCGACTGCACGCTAAGCGCGGACAGTTCCACCGACGCCATCGCGGCGGACCCGGCGATGGTGGCCATCAGCTTCGAGCGCCGGCAAATTACCCGCACCCCGTCTTCGAGCGGCAGCGCCCCGGCGACGACGGCTGCGGCGGCCTCGCCCATCGAGTGGCCGATCACCGCACCGGGGACCACCCCGTAGGACTTCATCGTGGCTGCCAGCGCGACCTGCATGGTGAACAGGGTCGGCTGCACGCGATCGACGCCGGTCACCGTCTCCGGCGCCGTCATCGCCTCGGTTACCGAAAACCCCGATTCCCGCGCGATCAGCGGCTCGGCTTCCGCGACAGTCGCGGCGAACATCGGTTCGTTGGCCAGCAAGTCAGCACCCATCGCTGTCCACTGCGAGCCCTGCCCGGAAAACACCCACACCGGACCCCGGTCGTCTTGACCCACCGCACCCTGATAGGGCGTGTCCCCGTCTGCGACCTCGCGCAGGCTCGCGATCAGCTCCTCCGCAGTGGAGGCCGTGACCGCTGTGCGCACCGGCCGGTGCGCGCGCCGGCGTGCCAGGGTATAGCCCAGATCCGTGAGCGCCACCGTGTCCACGTGCTCGTGCATCCAGTCGCCCAGCCGTTTGGCGGTTTGCCGCAGCGCATCCGCGGAGCTCGCTGACAACGCAAACCACAACGGAGCCGCCATACCCGGGGCGCTCGCCCCGTCGTGCTGTGCCCCGGCCGCCTCGGGGGCCTGCTCCACAATCGCGTGCACATTGGTGCCGGAGAACCCGTACGACGACACCGCCGCCCGCCGCGGGGTGGCGTGACCGTTGTAGATCGGCCACGGTGTAGTCACCACCGGCACAAACAGATTGGTCTGGATGGGGGCGATCTCATCGGGCAACCGGGTGAAATGCAGGTTGCGCGGAACCTCACCGTGCTGCAACGCCAGGATCGCCTTGGCCAGCCCCAACACCCCCGACGTCGACTGGGTGTGCCCGAAGTTGGTCTTCACCGACGCCAGCGCACACGGGCCCTCGGTGCCGTATACCTCGGCCAGGCTGGCGTACTCGATAGGGTCACCGATAGGGGTACCGGGACCGTGGGCCTCCACCATCCCGACCGTGGCGGGCTCAACACCACCCGCGGCCAACGCCTCCCGATACGCCGCGGCCTGCGCGGACTGCGACGGTGTCGCAATGTTGATCGTGCGCCCATCCTGATTGGCGGCCGTGCCGCGCAGCACCGCCAGGATCCGGTCGCCATCGGCCTGCGCATCGGGCAACCGTTTGAGCAGCAACACCACACAACCCTCGCCCGGCACAAACCCGTCGGCCGCGACGTCGAACGCGTGACAATGCCCGGTCGCAGACAACATTCCCAACGCCGACCCGGCAGCCGCCTTGCGCGATTCCAGCTGCAACGACACGCCGCCCGCCAACGCCAAATCGCTTTCGCCCTCGTGCAGGCTGCGGCACGCCATGTGCACCGCAGCTAGACCGGACGAACAGGCGGTATCCACCGTCATCGCCGGACCATGCAGCCCCAACGCGTAAGCCACCCGGCCCGACGCCATGCTGAAACTGTTGCCCAAAAAGCCGTACGGCCCCTCCAGCGCGTTGGCGTCGGCGGCGATCAGGGTGTAGTCACCATGCGTCAGACCGGCAAACACACCCGTCCGCGAACCCGCCAAAGCACGCCGCGTCAAACCCGCGTGCTCCATCGCCTCCCACGAGGTCTCCAGCAGCAGCCGCTGCTGAGGGTCCGTGTTGATCGCCTCACGCTCGCTGATCCCGAAGAACTCGCAGTCGAAGTCCGCGGGGTTGTCGATGAACGCGCCCCACTTACATACCGACCGACCAGGCACGCCCGGCTCCGGGTCGTAAATCTCGTCAGCGTCCCACCGCTCCAGCGGAATCACGGTGATCAGATCGTCGCCACGCAACAACGCTTGCCACAGCAGCTCTGGGGAGTCGATACCGCCGGGTAACCGGCATGCCAAACCAATCACAGCAACGGGCGTCACACGCGGCTGATCCACCATCCGTTTACCTCTCCTTTGCGCTAGCCATGCATGGGACAACAGCGACTATCGCCCCGGGCCGGAAAACCGCCGCATCGCGGGAAGACCGGCCGCCCCCAACATCGAAGCCAGACTTCTAACTTCTGAGTAAGCAGCAGCGTACCCGTCAGCCCGACACGCGTCAGAATATCGGGCGGATGTACCAAAAAATTCTGCTACCGCGAAGTCGACCAAGCCGTTTAGCAGCATGTTTCGGGAACTCGCCGGGCGGCGCCAAGCAGTGCACGTCGTCCAATCAGCTGCGCCGCGATCGGCTCATCGGCCGCAACTGAGGGTGACACGGGGTGGTCCGGGAGTCTCTCGTTGAGCCGTAGGCGACGGCACAGCGAGGCGCGGGGCCCTCCCCGGGTCGACGCGGTGTGGGGCCAAACATCCCCGCACGACAGGGACAACCTTGAGGTAGTGTGACGCCTTGTGATTGAGCAATCTCTTCCTGCAATGTTGCGCCAGTGTGTCAATTTGGCGCCCGACGGCATGGCGTACACCTTTATGGATTATGGGCACGACCGGGCCGGTATTGCAGAAACCGTGACGTATTTGCAGTTGTACCGACGCACGCTAAACGTCGCACGGGAACTCAAACTGTGTGCATCAGCCGGTGAACGCGCCGTGATATTGGCTCCGCAGGGGCTTAATTACATCTATGCTTTTCTCGGCGCATTGCAGGCCGGACTTATCCCGGTTCCGCTTTCGGTCCCGCAGAATGGCGTCACCGACGAACGTGTTGATTCGGTGATGCTCGACGCCTCTCCCTCTGTCGTTCTCACGACATCTGGTGTGACAGGCGTTGTCGCACAGAGTGTTACGTCACAGTCCGGTGCACCCGTCCCAACAATCATCGAGGTTGATCGGCTAGATCTGGAGTCGCCGGTACGATTCGACGCCGAGCCTGATAGTCGCCAGACTGCCGCCTATTTGCAATATACTTCTGGGTCGACCCGTGCACCGGCTGGGGTAATGGTCACCTATAAAAACTTGCTGATCAATTGCCAGCAGTTATCACAGGGCCTGCTTAGGGGGACCGACGGTAAACCAGCCGAAGGCTATTTCGTGTCGTGGCTGCCTTTCTATCACGACATGGGTCTGGTTTGCGGAGTTTGTGGGCCAATCGTGGGCGGATTTCCCGTTATGTTCACCAGCCCGATGGCGTTTCTCCAACGTCCAGTCCGTTGGATCCAAATGATGTCAATCGGGGTCCCAACGTTTTCGGCGGCACCGAACTTCGCATTCGAGTGGGCGGCAGCAAAGACATCGGACGACGATATAGCCGGGCTTGATCTCAGCCGCGTATTCGGCATCCTCAGCGGTAGCGAACGAGTGAACCCCGCGACTCTCAAGCGCTTTGCTGACCGGTTTGCGCGCGCCAACCTTGCGCCCAATGTGCTACGGCCCGGATACGGGCTCGCCGAAGCAACGGTATACGTGACGATCGCCAAAGCCGGTGAACCACCAAAAGTCGTCAACTTCGAGTCCGACAAACTGTCCGCCGGCTACGCCGAGCGATGCCCGGCTACAGGGGGCATTCCACTGGTCAGCTACCCCCTGGTGCCAGAACCCACCCTGCGGATCGTCGATCCTGACACCCAGACCGAGTGTCCCGAAGGATCGGTCGGTGAGATCTGGGTGCATGGCGACAACGTCGCTGTCGGCTACTGGAACAAGCCCGAGGAGAGTGCGCGAACCTTCGGAGGACAGCTCGTCGCTCCGTCGGCCGGCACGCCCGAAGGCCCATGGCTGCGAACCGGAGATTCGGGCTTCATTTCCGACGGCGAGCTGTTCATCATCGGCCGCATCAAGGATCTGCTGATCGTTTACGGAAAAAACCACTCTCCTGACGACATCGAGGCAACCATCCAGGAGATCAGCGGAGGCCGATGCGCGGCGATAGCGGTTCCGGCCGGTGACAACGAGAAGCTGGTTGTCATCGTTGAAGCGAGAAAGCGAGGCCCCAAGGAGGAGGCGATGCAAAGGCTCGGTGCCGTCAAGCGTGAAGTCACCTCAGCGATATCGACCTCGCACGGCCTGAGCGTGTCGGACTTCGTTCTGGTAACCCCCGGCGCGATTCCCATCACCACCAGCGGCAAGATCAGACGGTCGGAGTGTGTCCAGCTGTACCGAAACGACAAGTTCAACCGCATAGATGCTTAGCGGCGCCCTTAAGCCCTCAAGCCGTCGGGCGCCTGGCGGGGGCGTTGTGACCCGAGTTGGTCGATCCCGGCATTTCGTTCGGCCCTGACCCCACGCTCATCTGAGCCAAACCCGGTCTTATTCGCTTCTGCCAGATCGATTTCCGCCGAGAACGGGAGGCACCGAGCGTCTGCCGACGTGCAGACTCCTGTGGTGAATTCGACCCCAAATTCGACCGCCGGTGCTAGCGCACCGGGTTGTGCCATGGGCAGACCTAGATTCGCCTCCCTCGGCATGTCATGTCCGGCTCGGTAGAGTCGAGCCGGGCGGCGATCGTCGAAGCTCGACGACAGTGGCGTTAACACTGCTTTGGCGCTGCTGATAGGTAGGCAACAATCGTGGTCTGGTCATCGGGGGACATAGCGCTCCCCATGCCCATCCACGAGGGCCTCTGGGCGCAGAAGGGCACACAGGATCATGGCTGAAAAGCTGACGCCGCATTTCGCCGATGTGCAGGCGCACTACGACCTGTCCGACGACTTCTTCCGCCTGTTTCTGGACCCGACCCAGACCTACAGTTGTGCCTACTTCGAGCGCGGCGACATGACCCTGCAAGAGGCGCAGATCGCCAAGATCGACCTGTCACTGGGCAAGCTGGGCCTGCAGCCAGGCATGACGCTGCTCGACGTCGGCTGCGGCTGGGGCGCCACCATGCGGCGGGCGATCGAGAAGTACGACGTGAATGTCGTTGGCCTGACATTGTCGAAGAACCAGGCCGCCCACGTGCAGCAGTTATTCGACGAGATGGACAGCCCCCGCCACAGGCGGGTGCTGCTCAATGGTTGGGAACAGTTCGACGAGCCCGTCGACCGCATCGTGTCGATCGGTGCGTTCGAGCACTTCGGCCCCGCCCGCTACGACGACTTCTTCAAGATGGCCTACAGCGTCCTGCCCGATGACGGCGTGATGCTGCTGCACACCATCACCATGCTGTCGGAACAGCAAATGACCGACCGCGGCTTGGCGTTTACGGTCGAGATCCTCGACTTCAGCAAGTTCATCCTGACCGAGATCTTCCCGGGGGGCTTCACGCCGACGGTCGACATGGTGAGGGAGCATTCGTCGCGGGCCGGTTTGCGACCCGCCCGCCGCCAGTCGCTGCAGCCCCATTACGCCAAGACCCTCACCATGTGGGCCACGGCCCTCGAGGCGCGCAAGGAAGAGGCGATCGAGATTCAGTCCGAAGAGGTGTACGAGCGCTATATGAAGTACCTGACCGGCTGCGCCAAGTTGTTCCGGAGCGGCTACATCGACGTCAACCAGTTCACCCTGAAGAAGTAATTGATTGCGCTGTGCCCGAAGTTGGTGTTCACCGACGCCAGCGCACACGGGCCCTCGGTGCCGTATACCTCGGCCAGGCTGGCGTACTCGAACGGGTCACCGATCGGGGTACTGGGGGCCTCAACACCCCCGCGGCCAACGCCGCCCGATAAGCCGCGGCCTGCGCGGACTGCGACGGTGTGGATGTTGATCGTGCGGCCGTCCTGATTGGCGGCCGTGCCCCGTAGCACCGCCAGGATCCCGGTCGCCGTCGGCCTGCGCATCCGGCAACCGTTTGAGCAGCGGCACGGCTCCGCCGATGGTGCAAAAATCGGGCGAACGTACCATATTCACAGTCCCGGGGTGCACACCGCGGCGTCGGCAGAGTGACTTAGCAGCGCGTTTCCGCGCTGTTGCGGTGCGACACCGAGCGGCCCACAGCTCGCACCTAGCCGACCTCTGGTCAAGCCAGCGGAGTTTGCTACACCGGGCTCAGCGAACAGGTAGTGTGTTGCCCTGTGGTTGAGCCTTCCATCCCTGCAATGTTGCGCCAGTGTGTCAACCTGCACCCCGATGGCCTGGCGTTCAAGTTTATTGATTACGACCGGGACTGGGACGGTGTTGCCGAATCCGTGACGTGGTACCAGTTGTACCGGCGAATGGTGAACGTGGCCCGTGAACTCAGGAATTGTGCATCGCCCGGCGACCGCGTCGCGATACTAGCTCCGCAGAGCCTGGATTACATCTATGCGTTTCTGGGTGCATTGCAGGCCGGGCTTATCGCTGTGCCGCTTTCACTTCCGCACGGTGGCGCCACCGACGAGCGCGTTGATGCCGTCATGCAGGACGCGTCGCCCACCGCCATTCTCACCACATCCGCCGTCATAGACGATATCGCCCAACAGATTACCCCGCAGCCCTTCGAGGCCGCCCCGACGACCATCGAGGTCGACCGGATAGACCTGGACGCTCCGATACCGTCCGATGTCGACCACGACAGCCGTCAAACTCCTGTATATCTGCAATACACTTCTGGGTCGACCCGTACTCCGGCCGGGGTGATGATTACTTATCGAAATTTGCTGAGCAATTTGCAGCAACTGATCTCCGGTTATTTCAGGCATCTCGGAGGAATTCCCCCACACGACGGCCTCCTAATCTCGTGGCTGCCGTTCTATCACGACATGGGGCTGGTACTGGGAGTTTGCGCGCCGATTATGGCGGGAATTCCCGGTGTGCTGACCAGCCCGGCAGCGTTCCTGCAGCGACCGGCCCGGTGGATACAACTGATGTCGACCGAAGGTCGGGCGTTCTCGGCGGCACCGAACTTCGCCTTCGAACTGGCAGCGGCCAGAACATCGGACGACGATCTGGCCGGGTACGACCTCAGCCGCATAGGGACCATCCTCAGCGGCAGCGAGCGAGTGCATCCCGCGACCCTCAAGCGCTTCACCGACCGGTTCGCGCCCCTCAATTTTGACGAATCGGCGCTCCGCCCCTCGTATGGGCTCGCGGAAGCAACGGTGTACGTGGCGACCAGCAGGTCCGGCGAACCACCCACGATCGTCGAGTTCGACGCCGACGAACTGTCCGCCGGGCAGGCGAAACGGTCCGCGGGCGAGGGCAGTACGCCGCTGGTCAGTTACGACGTGCCGCAGTCACCGACCGTGCGGATCGTCGATCCCGACACCTGCACCGAATGCCCGGAGGGAACGGTCGGCGAGATCTGGGTTCACGGCGACAACGTCGCCGTCGGGTACTGGAACAGGCCCGCCGAGACCGAGCGCACCTTCGGGGGAAAGATCGCCGATCCGTCCGACGGCACACCCGAAGGCCCATGGCTGAAAACCGGCGACTCGGGCTTCATTTCCGAGGGCAAGTTGTTCATCATCGGCCGCATCAAGGACCTGCTGATCGTTTACGGGCGCAACCACTCCCCCGACGACATCGAAGCGACGATCCAGGAGATCACGCAGGGCCGGTGCGTGGCGATAGCGGTTCCGGCCGATGGCGGCGCCGAGAAGTTGGTCACAGTCATCGAGGTCAAGAAACCCGGCACCTCCCCGCAGGAGGTGACGCGCAGGCTGAGCGAAGTCAAACGTGAAGTGACCGCCGCGATCTCGACCTCGCACGGCCTGAGCGTGGCCGATCTCGTGCTGGTATCCCCTGGCGCGATTCCCATCACTACCAGCGGCAAGGTCAGGCGAGCGGAGAGCGTAAAGCTGTACCGGCGGGGCAAGTTCAAGCGCGTGGAAGCATAGCGCCACGGGCAACCAGCATCACTAGGCCTTCAGGTCGGCAAGGGCCGCCTGCGCCGCGTTGTAGCCGGGAATGAACGTGATCCCGGGCCCGCCGTGGCATCCGGTGCTGGCCAGGTATAGCCCGTCGACCGGAATCGGCTGCCCGATAAAGCCTTTCGGGCCGGGCCGGTTGGGGCCGATCTGCTGGGCATGGAACAGGCCGTGGCAGTAATCACCACCCGGGGCGCCGAACATCACGCCCATGTGTTTGGGCGTGAACGTGGTGTGCCGGCTGATGCTGCGCTCGAAGTTCGGCGCCAAGCGGGTGATCTTGTCGATCACTCGCTGACCCATTTCGACCTTCGCCGCGCCGTAGTCCACTTCGCCCTCGATCGGGAACCACAGCGCGAACGCCGACGCGGCGTGCTTACCCTCGGGCGCCAGGTCGGGATCATTCTGTGAGGGGATCTGGAAGACGACCGTCGGGTCGGCGGGCACGATCCCGCG
>DATMMZ010000116.1:0-6595 GCA_035569455.1 Mycobacterium sp.
CGGCACCGCCCACGACACCAGCACGCCGTCTCGTTCCAGCCGGAAGTCGTAGTGCAGCCGGCGGGCATGGTGTTCCTGGATGACGAACGTATTACCTTGGCCAGTAGCGGGCTTCACTGACTTCCCCGCGGGGACGGGCTCGGGCGTCTTCGACGCGTCGCGCATGCTGCGGTACTTGATCAGCCGATCCGGGACGGCTGCGCCGGCGTCCAGCTGCGCCAGCAGGTCGCCGTCGCGGGCGACCCGGGCGAGCACGTCGTCGTAGCGCAGCTGGGTCAGCCCTGGATCGTCGAGTTCGTCCCAGCTGCGTGGCGCCGCGACCGTTGGATGCTCTCGGCCGCGCAGCGAATACGGCGCAATCGTGGTCTTGGAGCCGCTGTTCTGGCTCCAGTCCAGGAACACCTTTCCGGCCCGCAGGCTCTTAGTCATGGTCGACGTGACGAGCTTGGGCATCGTCTTTTCCAGTTGCTGTGCAACGCGTTTGGCCAACACCGTGGCGCCCCGGCTGCTGACCGGCTCCGCCAGCGGCGTGTAGAGGTGCAACCCCTTGCTGCCACTGGTGAGCGGGAAGGTGGTCAGCCCGATATCGGCGATCAGGTCCCGGACGGCGCGGGCCACGTCGGCAAGCTCGGCCATCGTCACGCCTTCACCTGGATCCAGGTCGAACACCAATCGTGTTGCCGGGCCGGGCTTGAGTTCTTCAGCCCCGCTTCGGGTCCACTCGGCGACGAACCGCCACTGCGGCACATGTACCTCCAGCGCCGCCTGCTGCCCGATCCAGGCCAGGCCGTCGAGGCTGTCGATGATCGGATACGTCGTCGTCCCGGACCGGTGCGTCACGCTGGCGCGCGGCAGCCAGTCCGGCGCCGACGACGCCAGCTGCTTTTCGAAGAACGAGGGCTGCTCGACGCCGTTGGGCCAGCGCTTGCGGGTTGCCGGGCGCCCGGCGATGTGCGGCAGCATCACTTGGGCGATGCGGGTGTAGTAGTCGAAGACGTTTTCCTTGGTGGTTCCGGTGGCGGGGTACAGCACCTTCTCGGCGTTGGTCAGCTTGACCCGCGCCTGCGCGCTGGAAGCCGCGGTACCCATGGTGTCAACGTACTTGCCCTCACTAGGGGCCGCGGGGCGCCGGTACCGTCGACACCGTGGTTCCGCTGAACAGCACCACCCTGCGGCAGCTGCCGATCGCGACGCCGAACTATGACCGTGGCGGCATCGGGGTCGGCATCGCGCACTTCGGTGTCGGTGGATTTCACCGGGCGCATCAGGCGATGTATGTCGACAGGTTGCTGCAGCGGGGTCTGGCGCGGGAGTGGGGCATCTGCGGGATCGGGGTGATGCCGGCCGACCGGCGCATGAGAGATGTTTTGCGTGCTCAGGATGGGTTGTACACGCTGATTTTGGAGCATCCCGACGGCGGCCGGGACGCGCGGGTGATCGGCTCGATCGTTGACTACCGCTACGCGCCCGACGATCCGGAGGCAACGATCGAGCTGCTGGCCGCACCGGCGACCCGGATCATCTCGATGACCATCACCGAGGGCGGCTATCAGGTCCGAGACGGTGGGTCCGTCTTCGGTCTGATCGCGGAGGCGCTGTCCAGGCGTCGCGAACGCGGCATCGGCGCGCCGACCATCGTGTCGTGCGACAACATCGAGCACAACGGCGAGGTCGCACGGCGGGCTGTCACCGCGCATGTCGAACTGCTGCATCCGGGCCTGGTCGACTGGGCCGCCGAACACACCCGGTTCCCGTCCTCGATGGTGGACCGCATCACCCCGGTCACCACCCCCGACATCATCGCCGGGGCGGAACGCGACTTCGGTGTCGCCGACGAATGGCCGGTGGTGGCCGAGGCGTTCGCCAGCTGGGTGCTCGAGGACGACTTCGCCGACGGCAGACCACCGTTTCAGGAGGCCGGTGTCCTACTGGTCGACGACGTGAGCCCCTACGAGCAGATGAAGCTGCGACTGCTCAATGCCGGTCACCAGTGCTTGTGCTACTTCGCCTGGCTGTGTGGGTACCGCCTGGTGCACGACGCGGCGCGCGACCCTTTGCTCGCCGAATTGCTGCTGGCCTATTTCGATTCCGAAGCCATTCCGACGCTGCGGCCGGTCCCCGGTATCGATCTGGCTGCCTACTCCCGCGAGCTCATCGACCGCTTCGGCAACCCCGGAGTGCGCGACACCGTGGCGCGGCTGTGCGCCTACTCGTCGGATCGCATCCCGACCTGGCTCCTTCCGGTGATCCGCGACAACCTGGCCAACGGCGGGCCCGTCCGGCTGGCATCGGCGGCGGTGGCAAGCTGGGCCCGCTATGCCGAGGGATCCGACGAGGCCGGTGAACCGATTGAGGTCGTCGACAACCTGGCGGGTTCGCTGGTGCCGATCGCGCGCTCGCAGCGCGGACACCCGACCGCCTTCATCGAGAACACCGCGCTGTTCGGGGACCTGGCGCAGGTACCCCGGTTCGTCGAGGCGTATCGCTGGGCGCTGGACTCGTTGCACTCCCGCGGGGCACGGGCAACCCTGGAAGTATTGCTGCACGGCGACGTTAATAACGTTGAGGAGGTGAACCCGTGACCCGCGGACTGGTGATCGGTGAAGCCCTGATCGATATCTTCGACGGCCAGGTCGAACATGTCGGCGGGTATGTCGGGGGGAGCCCGCTGAACGTGGCCGTCGGTCTGGCCAGGCTTGGTCGCGATGTCGACTTCCTGACCCACATCGGCGACGACGAAGCCGGCCGGCGCATCAGCGAGTACGTGAAAGCCTCTGGCGCACACCTTCTTCCGGAAAGCGTTACGGCTACCCGCACGCCGACCGCGGTGGCGACGATCGCCGACGACGGGTCGGCCTCCTACACATTCGATCTGGAATG
This sequence comes from Mycobacterium sp., assembly GCA_035569455.1. Classification (GTDB taxonomy): domain Bacteria; phylum Actinomycetota; class Actinomycetes; order Mycobacteriales; family Mycobacteriaceae; genus Mycobacterium. The sequence continues at coordinate 2,881 of DATMMZ010000116.1, forward strand.
GCAGCTCTCCGGTACACCTCCGGTCGCGCCGCCGCTGTTCGTGCACACCGGATCCATCGCCGCTGTGCGCGAACCGGGATGCCTGGCGGTCGCGGCCCTGCTCGACGCCTACCGCGTGTCCGCCACGGTCACCTTCGACCCCAACGTGCGTCCGTCGCTGATCGCGGACCCGGGCCTGGCCCGCGAACGCATCGAGCACCTGATCGAGCGCAGCGACATCGTCAAGGTCAGCGACGAGGATCTGCGCTGGATCAATCCCAACCACCCCCCGGAGCGCACCGCCCGGGCGTGGTTGGCATTGGGACCTGCCATCGTCGTGGTGACGATGGGTGAACACGGCTCGCTGGCGTTTTGCGCGGCCGGCGAGGCGCGGGTGGGCGCCCGGCCTGTTCGGGTGGTGGACACGGTGGGCGCCGGGGACGCGTTCATGGTCGGGCTGCTCGACTCGCTGTGGGAACAGGGCTTGCTGAGCGGCGGCCAGCGAGCCGCCCTGCGTCGGATCGGGCTGGACGCGCTGTCGGCCGCGCTTCAGGCAGGCGCCCTGGCGGCGGCGCTGACTGTCGCCCGCGCCGGTGCCGGATCCGCCCGCGAGCAGACGTAATAGCCCCCTTTTTCGTGCCGAAATGGGGGCTTTCGTGTCTGCTCGCGTTAATAGACGCGCAGGTGGGCATACTGACTGCATGCGCTCCATCTGGAAGGGTTCGATCTCCTTCGGGCTCGTCAACGTCCCGGTCAAGGTGTATAGCGCCACCGAGGACCATGACATCAAGTTCCATCAGGTGCACGCCAAGGACAACGGACGGATCAGATACAAGCGCGTGTGTGAGGTAGACGGCGAAGTCGTCGAATACGCTGATCTGGCCCGGGCCTACGAGTCGGACGACGGTCAAATGGTGATAATCACCGACGACGACATCGCCACGCTGCCCGAAGAGCGCAGCCGCGAGATCGAAGTATTGGAGTTCGTCCCGGCCAGCGAGGTCGACCCGATGCTGTTCGACCGCAGTTATTTCTTGGAGCCGGACTCGAAGTCATCCAAATCGTATGTGCTGCTGGCTAAGACGCTCGCCGAGACCGACCGGATGGCGATCGTGCATTTCACGCTGCGCAACAAGACCCGGCTGGCAGCGCTGCGCGTCAAGGACTTTGGCAAGCGCGACGTGATGGTGGTGCACACCTTGTTGTGGCCCGACGAGATCCGCGACCCTGACTTCCCCGTTCTGGACAAGAAGGTCGAGATCAAGCCTGCGGAACTCAAAATGGCCGGGCAAGTGGTGGAGTCGATGGCCGAGGACTTCAACCCGGACCGTTATCACGACACCTACCAGGAGCAGCTGCACGAGCTGATTGACGCGAAACTCGAAGGCGGGGAAGCGTTTACGGTCGAAGAGCAACCGAAGGAGCTCGACGAGACCGAAGATGTCTCCGATCTGCTCGCCAAGCTGGAGGCCAGCGTGAAGGCGCGCTCCGGTGACGGAAAGGCGCCGGCGAAAAAGGCGCCCGCCAAAAAGACACCAGCCAAAACGGCCCCGGCGAAGAAAGCAGCAGCCAAGAAAGCACCAGCGAAAAAGGCCCCGGCGAAAGCTTCGTCAAAGTCGTGATCGCGGACTGGGTCATCACGGGCTCATCACGCCCTGATGTATTCCCTTACTCCGTGCCGTCGGTTGGTCAGGAATGTTATCGCCGCGGAGGTCAGGTTGATCACGGTGACGATAATGATCAGGGTTAGTGCCGCACCCCATACCCGCAGGAAACCAGCGTGCTCGGGGTTGGTGAGTTCGGTGTAGATCAGCAGCGGCAGCGAGGCCATGTTGCCATTGAAGATGTCGAAATTAATGGAGCGGCTGTAGCCGACCAGCACCAGCACTGGCGCGGTTTCGCCGATGACGCGAGCGATGGACAACAAGACACCGGATACGATGCCCGGCATCGCGATGGGAATGACAATCCGCACGATGGTCGTCCATTTGCGAACACCCAACGCGTAGCTGGCTTCTCGGAGCTCGTCGGGCACCAACCTGAGCATTTCCTCGGCGGAACGCACCACCACCGGCAACATCAGCAAGACCAGGGCCAACGACACAGCGAAGGCGCACTGCTGAAACCCCAGGGTGGCGATCCACAGGCTGAAGATGAACAATGCCGCCACGATCGAGGGCACCCCGGCGAGCACGTCGACCATGAAGGTAGTCACTCGCGCCAGCCGGCCATCACCGTATTCCACCAGGTACACCGCCGTCATCAAGCCCAACGGCACGGCCAGGATGGTGGCCACACCCGCCTGCACCAGCGTCCCATACAGCGCGTGGTACACACCGCCGGTGAACTCCTCCGGCAGCACGCCGTGCAGCGAATGAGTCCACCAGCCCGACCGGGTGACGGCGTACCAGCCTCGTCCGATCACAACCGACAGCACCCAGACCAGCGGTACCAGCGCCACGACGAACGAGGCGAGAAAGAACATTGTCGCGACGTTGTTCTCGATCCGCCGCCGCAGGCTGAGAGGCTGAAAAACCGCTAATTTGATCGGCTTCTCGACCGCCGGACCACTCATCCGTTGACCTTCCCGCCGGCGATCGCCCGCGCGGCTGCGTTGACGATGAACGTCAGGACGAACAGCGCAAATCCCGCGGAGATGTAGGCCCCCGTGGGCAGCGGGTCGCTGAATTCCGACGCCGCGGAGGCAATCTTGGACGCGAACGTGTAGCCGCCGTCGAACAGCGACCAATTTCCCGGGCGAGCGGCAGAACGCAAGATGATCAGTACTGCCACGGTTTCTCCCAGGGCACGGCCCAACCCCAGCATTGATGCCGCGATGACGCCGCTACGACCGAACGGCAGCACGGTCATCCGCACCACTTCCCACTTCGTGGCGCCTAGTGCCAGAGCCGCTTCGATGTGGCGGCGCGGGGTCTGCCGGAAGACTTCGCGCGATACCGAGGTGACGATCGGCAGGATCATCACCGAAAGCACCACGCCGGCCGTGAAGATGGTGCCGCCGCCGGCCAGGGACACGTTGCCCTGCTTGAACAGGAACAACCACTGCAACCACCCACCGCCCAGGTTGTGATTGAGAAACTCTGCGAGCGGCCGCAGCTGGGGCGCCAGCACGAAGATCCCCCACAATCCGAAGATGATCGACGGCACCGCGGCCAGCAGATCAACTATCGCACCGAACGGACGCGACAGCCGTGCCGGCGCATATTGGGTGAGGAACACCGCGATACCGACCGCGATCGGAACGGCCAACACCAGCGCGAAGGTCGAACTCAGCGCCGTGACCATGAACAAGTCGCGGATACCGAACGCCAAGTTGTGCGGGTTGGTGGTATTGAATTCGGCGCTCGTGAAAAAGTTCGCGTGGTTCGCGCGCAACGACGGGACGGCGCGAATCAACAGGAACGTCGCGATCAGCAGGATCGCGATCACGATCGTGGAACCCGCGGTGGCGGCGACCAACCTAAACAGTCGGTCGCCGTGCCACTTCGCCCCCGCGGGCGTCGCCGTTAGCGCAGGCGTTGTCCCGGTCCGATCCAACGGCGTGGCCGGCGTTACTCGGGTCATGCCATCGCAGATTACGCGATGGCGTTGACAGCGGTCGACAACCTCGACTTGAACGAGTCCGGAATGGGGATATATCCGTTGTCCGCCAAGCCATTCTGACCGGCACCGATGGTGCTCTGCAGGAACGCCTTCACCGCCGTGCCGGCCTGGG
>DATMMZ010000117.1:0-2475 GCA_035569455.1 Mycobacterium sp.
GGGCGGGATCGCGGTGATCGTCGGGCATCAGTGTCGTGTACGCGCCGAGGGTCTCGGTTTGGCCGAACACGTTGGCGAACGCCACATTAGGAAGCGCGGCCATTGCCCTGCGCACCAAAGCGATCGGCGCGGCGGCCGCTCCGTAAGCGATGGCAACCAGAGATGTCAGATCGGTGGTGGCGAAGTCGGGATGGTCGAGGATCCGCTGCAGCATGGTCGGCACCAAAAATGCGGCGGCCACCCGATGCTCGGAAACCAAGCGTAGCCATTCGCCGGCATCGAACCGCTTCTGCACCACCGAGGTGTTACCCGAATACAAGCTGCCGAGCACGCCGAGGGAGCCGCCGACGTGGAAGAAGGGGACGCACATCATTCCAACTGACGGTTTCGAATCCGCTCGAAACGGTGCTGACATTCCTCTGATTCGCAGACTCAACTGCCCGCTGGTGATGCTGACTGCCTTCGGGAGCCCGGTGGTGCCGCTGGTGAACAGGATCAGAGCGTCTGCGTCGTCGGCGGTGTCGGTGAGGTTGGGTGATGCTGGCGAAGGTCCGGGTGCGAGGTCGGACTCCGTCAACACCGTTGGTGCACCCGCTTCGCGGAGCCGGTCGACGTAGGCCTCCGCCGCGACGGCCACGTCGGCGCACCAGGCGTTCTTCAGGAGCCCGCGCAGCTCGGGCGGTGTGAGTGCAGGGTTCATCAGCGCCGCCGCGGCACCGATGCGGGCTGCCCCGACCAATGTGGCGATCGACAGCAGGCTCCCGCCGTCAACGACGGCGACGCGGTCGCCGGCCACTACGCCGCGGGCGGCCAGGATGGCGGCGCACTGCCGGGCCGTCGCCGCCAGCTCGCCATAGCTTATGGAGCGCCCGTCGATGATGAGCGCGGCCCGGGCGGGATCGCTGGCCGCGGCGGCGTCGAGGATCGTGCCAATATTCATGCGCGGCTTAGTGCAGGGGGGACCACTCGGAGGTGCGCAGTAGCCGGCTGGTCCACTGATCGCGCAGGTCCAGGGCGTCGTACATCCAGGTTCCGGGGGCGCGATACTCGGCGGGGATATGGGTCCGAAGCAGATCGAGCAGCGCCTCCGGCCGGCTAATGCGTTGCATCAGGATCACCTCACGGCGGACGTGGCTGCCGAGGGCGGGCTGGAATGCCGCGTGCATGTTCAGCATGGACGAGGGTTCCTGGAGGCTCTTGGCGTATACGTCACCGCATCTGACGATGTATTCCTCGAACTTGTCCTCGTAGGGCCACATGGTGTCTTCCATGTAGAGGCTCATCTCATGCTCTCGCCCATCGACCGGCACCTGGTCGAGCGGCACCTCCTGTAGTGGCGACCACGGGAGTGGTACCAGCAGCTTCGCATCGACCTCATGGCGGAGCTCGTCGAGGCTACGCATCCATTTTTGGAGATCGCCCTTCTGGACCCGCTTGGTCAGCCGTTCCCATGCCGCTCCATCGCGAACGGCGGTCACGGTGATCACGGTGTAGGCAGGGCCGCTGCCGTGCGCCTGGTTGGTGTACCAGAGCAACCGGGCCTCGTCGCCGTCGGCGAGCCTGGGCATCCAGCCCTCTCGAAATGCGGCCTCAAAATCGTCTTCAGCGCGCCCGCGAACCTTGTGCACCTCGTGCATGAACAGCACGCCGTGACCTCCCAGACCTGGCGCTGCACTTTTTAACGCCATCGTTAAACGGACCGTATACCTCGACCGTTTTGGGCGTCCAGGCCGGGTCTACATATACGCAATTACGGACGACGGGTGACCTAGACAGTTGAGCCGAGAATCTGGTTTCCTCAAAGCGGTACTGGTCTTCACCTAGCAGGAGTTCGCCCATGGCCCGACTCGACGTGCCGGATGGCCCCGGTGGCGAAGCCGCCATGATCTGGACGCTACGGCCACAGCTCGGTGGCATGGTCGAGCGGATGATCCGCGGCGCATACCAGCAGAGCATCCTGCCGGCCGACGAACGTGAGCTGGCCAGGATGCGAATCGCGCAGATCAACGATTGCGTTGCGTGCTCGGGATTTCGGGCTCAGTCGGTGCTGGATGCCGGTGTCGCACCGGACCTCTACGACAACGTCGCGGCGTATGCCAGCTACCCCGGCTATACGCCGCGCCAGCGTCTTGCCATCGAGTACGCCGAGCGCTTCGCAACCGACCACGCATCGATGGATGACGCGTTCTTCGAGCGGCTGCGGCCCGCGTTCTCAGATGAGGAGATCCTCGATCTCACGTTATGCGTCGCGGTATTCCTTGGCTTGGGGCGGTCTTTGACGGTGCTCGGCGTCGATCAGTCCTGCGCAATCGACATCTGAGCACAGCGGCGGACAGGACGAGCATGGACATCGAGACGGTCGACGAATTGCTCACCACGACGCGAGCGGTGCGCAAACGCCTTGACCTGACCCGCCCGGTCGGTCGCGACGTGATCCTCGAGTGCATACAGCTGGCGATGCAGGCGCCCACCGGG
>DATMMZ010000118.1:0-10697 GCA_035569455.1 Mycobacterium sp.
CCGGAATGGCGGGTTTGGCCGCCGCCCGCAGTCTTGCCGACGCGGGATGGCCGGTGCGGTTGATCGAAGCGCGTGACCGCATCGGCGGCCGGGTGTATACCAACCGTGACTGGGGCGTACCGCTGGAAATGGGCGCGTCATGGATCCACGGCATCAAGGACAATCCGCTAACCGATTTGGCGCAGCAGGCACAACTACCGACCGTCCCGACCGATTACTACGAGCCGGCGAAGGTGGCCGTCGATCCCCGGCTGCAACCGCTGGACTACCAGGCAAAAACCTGGCGCAAGTTTGTCGAACGGGCCCGAGACCAGGTCGACGGTGGCAGTTTGGGCGCTGCTGTCGACGCCGCGGCGACGAGCGAAGAGCTCTCCGATTCCGACCGCGCCCAGCTCGGCTATTACGTCAGCACCGAGATCGAGGACGAATACGCGGGCCGACGCGAGTCAGCTCTCCGCCACGACATTTGACCAGGGCAAATACACCGGCGGCCCACAGGTCGTCATCCCGAGCGGCTATGACGCCCTGCCCCGGCTACTCGCCAATGGGCTCCAGATTGTCTTGAATACCCCGGTAACCGCCGTCACGCGGCGCGCCGACTCCGTCACCGTGCAGGCCGGCAACAAGTCGTTCCAGGGACCCGCCGCGATCGTCACCGTTCCCCTCGGAGTGCTGAAATCCGGTGCGATCGCCTTCGACCCGCCGCTTCCCGACGCGCACGCGCACGCGGTGAACGCTCTGGGATTCGGCGTACTGTCCAAGAGCTACTTCCACTTCGACCGGCGAACCTGGCAGGCGGAGAACGCCTTCTACCAATTCATGGGCACGCAGCCGGGATTGTGGGCGCAATGGTCCACCATGCCAAGCGCCGCCGGGCCGATTGTATTGGCCTTCAACGCCGGTGAGCGCGGCCGGTCCGTGGAGTCGTCTTCCCCCAACGACCTGATGGCCAGCGCGCTGCCTATCGCCCGCCAACTGTTCGGCGACAACATCTCCCCTGTCGAGGTCCGGACATCGAGTTGGACCACCGACCCCTACGCGCGGGGCACGTACTCCTTCCACGCGCCGGGTTCCGGCCTCGACGACCGGCGCCAGCTGCAGCAACCGATCAGCGACCGGCTTTACTTGGCGGGTGAGGCGGTCGGCGTCAACAACCCCGCCACCGTGCATGGCGCCGTGCTCAGCGGGCAATACGCCGCCGCCGAGCTGATACGCCGATTGCGTTGAATATGCTGTCGGTCAGTAATTTTCCAGTACGGCGACGCTGCGTCTCAGCGCTTCCGATCGCGCACTTTGTAGGTCGACGGCCATGACTTTCGGGACTCGTCTCCGGTCAGCGGAGTTCCCATCCCGCCGACCTTCACGTTGTAGGCCTCCTTTCCAGGGCCGACTTCGCGATTGGCGTGCTCCTGGGCCAGGTAATACAACTCATCGATGGTGGCTTCGTCGTAGGCGACGAACGAGGTTTCCCGGGCGATGTGATCGATCCCGGCGAGCATCCGGTCCGGCACGAACCGTGACGCCAACGCCGCCAGGCCGAACAGTGAGAACGGAATGATCCAGAAACAGACGTACGACAGCGGAGTCTTTGTGTCGAGAAGTGATGCGTTGCGATCCACGATCGGCGGGATGACCGACGACACGGTCATGGCGGCGAACGTGGCGACCCAGATCCAGGTCAGTACGCCGGCCATCCGCTCGAACAGCTGGGTCTTGACCACGTCGGCGGGCTGTTCCGCGGCGGCGAACTGGTGCGCGAACGGCTTCCCGATCAGCATGCTGGTCAGCGCCACCAGGAAGATCCCGGCGTTGCTGAGCGGCTGAATCCACCGCTCGGTCGACGACTCGCTGAGCGCAAAGATCAGCACGGCCAGCACTAAAAATGTTGCGATAGAACCGATTTCGAGTGTACTCCCCGGCTTACCCGTGGTGCGCCCGATCGCAAACCCGGCGACGGCGATCGCCAGCGCGACCAAAACGGCTGCCTTGAAGGGGACGTTACCGACCAGCACCCAATAGACGATCCAGGGTGCAAACCCAAACAGAATGCCCACGATGGGTCAGTGTATGGGTGGCTCGTTTACCGTCGTCGGACTCCCGCATCGGAGTCACGCGTCTTAGACCGGCGGTCTGCTATACCGACCAGTGGTCTTGTATACCGACCACTGGTCGGTATACCCTTTATGACGTCACAAGTGGAGGTAGCAATGAGCCCATCAGACCCGTCGCAGATTCGGACCAGGATGTTCGCCCGCGCGTTCGGGCCCTTCTTTGCGATCGTCCCGTCCATAGTGGCGGTGCGCGCCACGACGCAGATGCCCGTCCTGCTTCACGAATTCGCCAGCGATCCGATGTGGCAGTGGGTGCTTGGGGCCGTTCTCCTGATGTGGGGCAGCGTCATCATTGCCTTTCACCAGTATTGGCGAAGTCTGGCCGCCATTTTGGTGTCGCTGCTGGGTTGGTTTCTCGTTATTCGCGGCCTGCTGATCCTGGCCATCCCCAACGTCTACGACTCAGCCGGAAACGCCATGGAGCAGAATGCTGTGCCGTTGGTGCGCGCCATCTTCGCTTCAGTGGCATTGGTCGGCCTGTACCTGACCTATGTGGGTTGGATCGCAAAACCGAAACAACAGGAGCGCCCGGATGCCGCGGGTCATTAAGCATCCCGATATTCGTCGCGCGGAAATTCTGGATCGTGCCTCGGCGCTGTTTGTGCAGCGCGGCTATGACAATGTCAGTCTCAACGATCTGATCGCGGATGCCGGAGTATCCAAAGGTGCTTTCTACCACTGGTTTCCGTCGAAAGACGAGCTGATCACAGCGTTGGCCGAGCGCAGCGCCCGCGATCAGTTCGCGGCCATCGAAGGCGCAACGGCCGGGTGCAGTGGCAACGCGTTGGATCGGCTCAATGCGCTGTTGCAGGCAGGCTTTGACGTCAAGATGCGGATGGGCACTCCGGAGCATCTAGCGGCGATGGTGTCGCTGCTACGACCCGAAAATGCCCACCTGTACGGGCGAATCGTCGCGGTTAGCGAGGATCTGGTGCGGCCACTGCTGACACGGGTGATATCCGACGGCGTACAAGAAGGCGCGTTCCATACCTCCGACGCCGAAGGTGTCGCCGACATGATCCTGGGCCTTTCCGCGCGCGTCAACACGAACGTCGTGCAGATAGTCGACGCGACGGATGAGTCGGCCAGGGAACACGCCATCGACGTTTTGAGCAGCCGACTCAAGCTTCATGGATTGGCCGTCGACCGCATTCTCGAACTACCCGACGGAAGCCTGACCGTCCTCGACCGCGCGCAGGTCGAAATCATGGTCGCCGCGTTACCGCGAAAATACTAGAAAACCATTGTTCTGCAACTGATTTCAGACACGCTGGCTTTCCAGCGCCTTAGTGCATGCAGCGAGGATCGCACCGAAGCTGGAGCGCAGCAGTCGGTAGCTGACCGCTTCCAACAGCTTGCCTCCGGCGCGAACCGGATGGGTGTAGTTGGATACCCAGTCGACGCGGGTGCCTTCTCCCGACGGCGTGAACGTCAGTGTGCCGCCCTCGTGATCGAAAGGCGGGAAGGAGCGGACGATGAGATAGGAGTAGCTGTGCGGCCGATCGTAGGCCGTGATTTCTTCGCGGAACGACATGCCAACCCCGGTCACCGCGCGCACCGCGCCCGCACCAGGCCCCGACGAGCCCTTCGCCCAACCGGCCTTGAGAGCCAACGGAGCGGCGGCCAAGTTGGCCGGGTCGGCCATCCAGTCGAAGACCTTTTCCACAGGGGCGGCAATCGTCTGCTCTACGTGAATCTCGACCATGACCACATGCTAGACGCCACCTCCCCGACGGCAGCCGGCCAGTTCAGTGATGCTCGTCTTGGTTATGCCTGTCAACGTGCTCCCGCCAGTTGCCTCGCCGGCGGCGGCGTATAGGGCGACGTGAGCTGCCGGTAGATGGTCAGCGATTCGACGGCCATCCGGTCCCAGGTGAAGCGTGACAGCGCGCGGCTGCGACCCGCGGCACCCATGCTTTCCCGAAGAAAGCGTTGCGTTAGAAGGCTTCTCAAGGCGTCGACCAATTCGCCGGGTTTACTCGGCGACTGCACGTACCCCGTTACAGCGTTCACCACGACGTCACGCAGCACACCGACAGGCAACGCGACCACTGCGACTCCACTGGCCATGGCTTGTAATACCGTCGTCGCACGCGGCGGCTCGCGCGGTGTGCACGCAACGATGTCGGCGGATCGCAGCAGCCTCGGCAGGTCGTCGCCAACGACCCTGCCCACGAAGCCGACCCGGTCGGCCACCCCCAACTCTGTGGCGAGCTGTTGGAGCTCAACCCGCACCTCGTCGTGGCTGTGATCAGTGGCGGCAGTTTCCGCGACGATGAGCTCCGCGTCCGGCACCCTGGCCAGGGCTCGAATCGCGATGTCAAATCCGTTGCACGGCAGTGGATTCGGTGCTAAACAGAGAATGCGATGCAGGTCGGTACGGGCAACCGCCAGCCCGACCGGACTGAACCGCTCGACGTCGACGCCGCCCGTCAGAACAGACAACTGTGCTCGCCGGTGACGTAACCTGGCAAGTGCGTCCACGCCCAAAGTGCTTTCGCCGGTCACCCAGGCCGCATTACGAGCCAATAGCGGCTCGATGCGTTCGCGTTCGGTGGCGGTGTCCGGGCCGTCCGCAGAAGCTGAACGCGACATCGCCGCCAGTCCCTGGAAACTCTGGACAATCGGCAAACGTTGCCGCCGTGCGGCCACTTGACCGGCCAAGCCGCCCAGCCAGCCGTACGCGTGCACGATGTCGGGTCGATCCGATGACCACTGGCGCTCAAGTTTGGCCGCCCAGTCACCCATAAAGGGCAACAAATCGCGGTCGGATCGCGGCGCCTTGGGACCGACGCACATCGGCAAGACCTGATAATCCTGGCCGGTGCCCTTTCCGGCACGACGCCGGTCACATCGCCTGACGTAGGCGGTGACGTGATGCCCGCGGACCGCGAGCGCTGCGTAAAGCTGCCCAAAGTCGTCACTGACGACGTCGTCCCCGCTGACAATCGCAATCTTCATTTGCAACATCCTTCGAACGCTTCTGCGCGCATGCTGCTAGACGCGACAACTTTTCCGCGGATTATCCCGAGTACCCGGCCCGGTGCCTGCTAAAACCAGAGCGTCGCTCTTCGTCTGCTGTCACGAGCGTTTTCGATCGTCCTGCGTGATTTGCCAGCGGAGTTTTCCGCTGCCGTCGTCGTGCGACGACAACTCGGCACCCTACTCACGACGCTAGAGCCGGTTTTCGCGACTGACCCGCGCCCACACAGTCTTGCCCGTTGACGTAGGGGTACTGCCCCATGCGCGGCACAGCGCGGCAACGATGGCCAAACCAGAAACGATTTCGGCGCCGCGGTCCGCATCTTCGTGCAGGCCCGCCGGGCGATGGCTGCCGTCCTCCACCGCGACGGTGACAGTGCCTTGATAGCTCTCGAGAATCAAGACTGGCGCACTCTCGGTATGAGCGAGAACGTTTTCGACGAAGGTCGTCGCCACCGTGCTGGCGACCGGAATCAAATCGGCCCGGGCCCAGGCGGTGAGCCAGTCCGTAATCGAGGCCCGGGCCAAACCAATACTGACCGCGTCAGCGGGAAGCTGGGTTCGCGCCCGCCGCCGACTGTGCAACGAGCGGTCAGCGACGGTGCCGAGTGCGGACTCGTCGGTCGGATGCACCGGCACATACCGGGTCACGCCGCAGCTGGCGATCGCCAGCCGGCGCTGAGGATGTGCGCACACCAGCAGGATAGGCACGTCCGGCCACGTGTTGACATACCAACGAGCGCTAGTGAACACCGACCACGCCGATTCGGAAGGCACGGACAGATCGTTGACGCTGATGAGTACTGCGCGCGGCTCTTCCAGCGCGGCCTTGATGATAGCGTCGCGCAGCGGGCGATATGTGGTGCCGTCTAGCACTCCACTGGCCCTCAGGACCAACACTTCGTCCTGACGTTCCGCGTCTACCCGGATGGGTGGCCTGGATTCAGCCACCGCCATCACCCGGCGCCCAGCAGGTCGTCGGATCCGTTGGTCGCCTGAATCACACAGTGTCGGTTACCCACTTGAAGTCGGGGTAACCGCGGATGCGGTGGATGGGTGCGCGAGCGAATTCTTGTTCGCGTCGAGTGCGCGGCCGCCGCCGACACTTTGCCAGATCGGTTCATCGACGAATTCGCCGACGCCCTCGGGCAACTCCGCTGCTGCCGGCGACGCACCATTCGGTGCCGGCCCAGGGCGAGTTTGACCGCCGTCAGGCTGGGCATTCGGGCAAACGTGTCCCATCACGTACAGGAGGTGACGATCATGCCGAACTCATCGATCAAGAACGAGAAGCTGTATCAGGATCTGCGCAAGAAGGGCGATTCCAAGGAAAAGGCCGCGCGGATTTCCAACGCAGCCGCAGCCCGCGGTAAGTCAGCGGTGGGGCGGAAGGGCGGAAAGTCCGGTTCCTACGCCGACTGGACGGTGCCCCAACTGAAGAAGCGGGCCAAAGAGCTTGGCATGTCCGGATATTCAGGCCTGACGAAAGGCAAGTTGATCGCCAAATTGCGCAATCACTGAGCCGCGACGGGGGCGTCTTCGGTTTAAGCGGCCGCGGAACGGGCAACCGCCAGCTATGTCATCCCCTCAGCTCCGAGCCTATGACCGGGCGGCCGTCGTCATCCCCGCCCGCAACGAACACGCGAACCTGCCGGCATGTCTGCGCGCGGTGGTGACGGCCGCCTTATGCGTTCCGATCCCAGTCGCGATAGTGGTGGTGCTGGACGCAACCGACGATGAGAGCGCAAAGTTGGCCGGTCGGTATGGGCCCGATGTGCACTTCGTCACTGTCGACGTCCGCAACGTCGGGGCCGCGCGGGCCGTGGGTTTCGGTTACGCCCGATCGCTAAGTGGGCACGACACCGAATCCTGGTATGCAACCACCGATGCCGACAGCCGGGTAGACCCGGGCTGGCTGACACATCAACTGGACCTCGGCGCGGACATGGTTCTGGGCGTGGTGCGGGTAGCCGATTGGCGCCACCATTCAGCCGACGTCGCCGACCGCTATGTGCAGGCTTACGACGAGAGCCCGCCGCATCAGGATGGCCGGCACGAACATATTCACGGCGCGAACATGGGCTTCAGTGCCAGGGCTTACTGGCGGGTTGGTGGCTTTCGCACGCTGCCCTCCGGCGAGGATGTCGACCTGGTAGCACGGTTTGAGGCCGCTGGTTACAGCATTCACCGTGACGCCGAATTGTCGGTCACGACATCAGCGCGCGTCCGGTCCCGGGCCCCACGCGGATTCGCGCATCACCTGAACCAACTGGGGAAATCGGCGGCGGGAGGTTGCGCGTGACGGCGGCCCTGGTAAAGCACTGGCTGGAGTACGGGCGACTGGACTTGCCGCTGCCCGCGTCAGGACGTACTGCAGAACGCTGGCAACGACTGGCTCTGCTGGCCGAGGGCGACCTCGTGGCGGCCCGCATCGCGGAGGCCCACGTTGACGCCGTTGCGATACTCGACGAGCTGGGTAGCAAGCCCCCGGAGTCCGGTCAGCTGTGGGGCGTGTGGGCGGCCGAATCCCGCGACACGGTGTTGGCTGCCACCAACCTCGGCGGCGGCGCGTTTGCGCTCAGCGGCACGAAGGTGTGGTGCTCGGGGGCTGGGTTTTGCACCCATGCACTGGTGACGGCGCGGCTCGACAACGGAAGACGGGGCCTGTTTGCGGTGGCGCTCGACGACCCTGCCGTTAAACCGTTGCCTAGCACGTGGTGCAACGTCGGGATGGCCGGCAGCGACACCCGGCCGGTGCTGTTCAGCAACGCCCAGGCTGTCGCCGTCGGCGACCCGGGTGACTACCTGAATCGGCCCGGGTTCTGGCACGGCGCGATCGGCGTCGCCGCTTGCTGGCTCGGGGGTGCCCGCAGGGTCGCAGACCCGCTGTATCGTTGCGCGAGCAGCGAATCGGCCGACGCCTACGCGCTGGCGCACCTGGGCGCCGTGGACGCTGCGCTTGCCGCCGCGGATGCGATCCTGGCCGCGGCGGCGTCCCACATCGACCACCATCCGTTCGAGCGGGTCGACGCCGCTGAATTGCTGGCCCGGCGCGTCCGCGCTGTCGTGGAACATGCGGTCGACGAAGCCATCACACGCACCGGCCGGGCCTTGGGGGCGGCCCCGCTGTGTCAGGACGGTCGGCATGCTCAGCGGGTCGCCGACCTGACCGTCTATGTACGACAAAGCCACGCTGACCGGGATCTGGCCGAACTCGGACGGCTATCCGGGGCAGGAGCAACGCCGTGAGGACCACGTCTGTAGATAACGGTGCCCGGTTCGCGGCCATGCCACTGGCCGGTGGAGGAACGCCGGCACAGACGTGGCTGTCCGCCCTCAATGGGAATGGGTTGCCGGCACTGGATCTCGCCGGGTGCCCAGGCTTGGTCATCGTCGCGCCGCACCCCGACGACGAAACCCTCGGCCTGGGCGCTACGGCTGCACAACTGGCCGCGTCCGGGGTCGACGTTCAGGTGGTGTCGGTCAGTGACGGCGGCGCCGCTCAGCCGGGTGCGTCGCCGTTGCAGCGGATTCGCCTGGAATCCATACGCAGAAGCGAACTACTCAGGGCCACAGGCGTTTTGCGGATACGCCCGCCGGTGTCGCTGGGCCTGCCCGACGGTCAACTGGCCGACCACGAGGATGGGCTCGCCGATTTGCTGATGCAGATCCTCGAGAGCGTTGTGCCCGGGACGTGGTGTGCAGCCACCTGGCGTGGCGACGGGCATCCCGACCACGAGGCCGTCGGACGCGCGGCGGCGGCAGCGTGCGCACGAACCGGCGCCGCGTTGGTGGAGTATCCAGTTTGGATGTGGCACTGGGCCAGCCCGACCGATTCGGCGGTGCCGTGGGATCAGGCCTACAAGGTGCCGGTGTCTAGTTGGGCACTTGGTCGCAAATACCATGCCGCGCAACACTTTCGCAGCCAGCTTGAGCCGGGCAGCGGCGACTCGGCGCCCGTGCTGCCCGCATTCGTGTTACAGCGGCTGCTCGCGGTGGGAGAGCTGGTGTTCCGGTGACCACACGACTACCAGACGCCTACTTCGACCGGATGTATGCCAGCACCGAAGATCCATGGCAGCTGTCGACGCGCTGGTACGAGCAGCGCAAGTACGCGATAACCCTGGCGCTGCTACCCCAGCGCCGGTACCGGCGTGCCTTCGAGCCCGGCTGTTCCATCGGGATATTGACCGAGTTGCTCGCGCAGCGCTGCGATCACGTGACCGCCGTCGATGTGGCCGACGTTGCGGTGCGGACCGCCGATGCGCGGCTGCGGGATGCCGGCTGCCGGGGCCAGGTAACGCTTTCACGGTCGTCGCTGGACGAGGCGTGGCCACCCGGGCCCTTCGACCTGCTGATGCTCAGCGAGGTCGCCTACTACCTCGACGCCGACGCACTGGCATCGGTGTTGCGCCGCGAATGCCGCGGACTGCAGCCGGGAGCGACTGTCGTTGCCGCACACTGGCGTCACGCCGTGGGCGATTACCCGCTCACCGGCGACGCGGCCCACGCGGTCATCGCGGCCACGCCCGGGCTGACACCGCTGGGCTGCTACCGGGATCGCGACGTCGTCATCGAGGTGTTCGACAACATTGACGGCCAGTCGGTGGCGGCCCGCGAAGGGGTGCCCGGGGCCCAGTGATGCGGGTGGCGACCTTCAACATCCTGCACGGCCGCACCGTCGGCGACGGGGTACACCCGCAGCAGCTGAACGCCCGCAGCGTAAACAACCCGATCAAGATGCAGGCGGTTGCCCGGGCTGTGCACCGTGGTGATCGTCAAGTCGATGCTGGACGCGCTCTATGTCGTCCAGTGAGGGCATCTCGTGAGTGACACGGGTGATCTCCACCCCGACATCGGCTGTGTCGACAGGCTGGCGCCTACGCACGAGTTCGCCAGTGATCGCGCTGATCTCACTGTCGGATGCTCGCCGCCGCAACAGGGCTAAGAGCGGCACATAACCGGTGGCGGGCGCGCCGGTGGGATAACCGGCCCGCAGAAAAGCGACGATCGACGCGACCCGATCGACCAGCCACATCGCACACCTCGCTAACCCCGCCGCGCTGCTGAGTTACGCCAGCGGTTCTTTGTTTTTTCAGGTATAGCCTGGCGTAGCGGTTCCAAACGGATGATTTTCACTTTGCGCACCACAAACTTTGCGCACCACAAACCTTTTGTCACAGAGATCATCTGGTTGGCGGCGTGCGGACTCGCCCCCGGTCAGCCCGCAACCCCGACTGATCCTCGGGCGTGAGCAGACGGCGATTCAGACACCGATCCGTTTGGACGGCGATTCCGTGGGTATTGCCCTTACCGTGATCGTCGTCTGACCAACCATTCAATTGGCGACGCTTTACCCCACGGGGTGCCGCGGGGTAAAGCCAAGCCCCCGAACTAGTTTCGCGCTTCCCCGGCTGGCCCTTGCCGATGATGGCGTCGCGGGCCCGGTCCAGCATCGCCGCGACGGGCCCGCTAGCAGGTTGGCCACCTGCGATTCGACGCCCGGATGCGGCCGGGTGGGCGCGGTCGTTTCGGCAAGCTCGGCTGCGCGACCCATGTTTGCGAGCTCACGGCTGCTCAATTGCTGGCCCAGTTTCGTGAACT
>DATMMZ010000119.1:0-5780 GCA_035569455.1 Mycobacterium sp.
GGGGTTGTCGTCTGGGTACCCGGCTTGACCGGGATTGCTGCCATCGCCCGCTCGGCCATCGCCGTGATCGTCAGGCTCGGATTCACACCGGGATTGGCCGGGATGACCGCACCATCGCAGATAAGGAGGTTCTGGTAGCCGAACACCCGATGCTCGCCATCGACAACTCCGTGCTCGGGGCTCTCGGCCGCTACCGCACCGCCCAGGATATGTGCAGTGACCGGCATGTTGAACAACGCTTCGGTCAGCCAACTCTGCGCTGTCCCACCGGTTCGCTCGGCGAGCCGCCGGGCGAAGTCGTTGGCCACCGGCAGGAAAGTGGGCGTCGGGTGGTCTGGATCTTGGCGCGTGGTGAGCCGCAGCCGCCGGCCGAGTATCTGCCGCTTGGGCACCAGCGACAGCGACGTGTCGGTGCTCTGCATGACGCCGGTGATGAGCGAGCGTTGTGACCAGCCGCGCGGATTGGTCACGCGGACAAATCGAATCGGGTGCCTGCAGATCTGGGCGAGCAGCTTCAGCGGCCGGGTGATTCTCGTGCCATCGCCTGTCAGCAGTGTGAACATCAGGCCCATCACGTTGCCGCCCGGCCCGTAGGTAACCGCTTCGACATGGCTGTCCCCGGTGGGGTGCACGCTCGAGGTGATCGAAACGCTGCGACCCCATCCTCGGTCGTCCGGTGTGGTCACCGCGGTCATCGCCTCGCTGTTGGTGCGGACCAACTGGCCGAGCCGGTCAGAGATTCTCGGCAGCGCACCGTCCCTCTTGCATTGGGCGAGCAGTTGGTTGGTTCCCAGCGCACCGGCGGCTACGACGACACCGCGTGCGGTCTGCGTGCGGCGGTCCTTGCGAATCCAGGAGCCAGTGCGTTCGCTGGTCACGGCGTACCCGTCGGAACCGTCTGCCGCCCCCAGCGGCCGGATCGAGGTGACCGTGCGTTCGGGATCAATTTGCACACCGAGGCGCTCGGCGAACCACAGATAGTTCTTCGGCAGGGTGTTCTTGGCGTTGTTGCGGCATCCCAACAGGCACAACCCACATTCGATGCAACCCGACCGGGCCGGGCCGGCGCCGCCGAAATACGGATCGGCGTGTATCACGCCGGGCTCGCCGAAGTAGACGCCAACGGGGACTCGGCGGAAGGTGTCAGCTACCCCTAGCTCGACAGAAATGGCCTCGATAGCTTCGTCGGCGGGCGTGCGCCGCGGCTGCGTAACGACGCCGAGCATGCCCTCGGCCAATTCGTAGTACTTTTCCAGATCCGGGGCGTCGCCGCATACTGTGCGCCAGTCATCGAAGAACCCGTCGCCGGCGCGCCAGAGGGTCTGCGCGTAGACCAGGCTGCCGCCGCCCACGCCGCTTCCGGTGAGGATCATGACGTCCTTGAACGGTGTGACCCGCAGAATGCCCTTCAAACCCAGCTTCGGCGCAAAGATCATCCGGCGCAGCTGCGAGAGCCGCTCGGCGAAGTCGTCGTCCTCGAAACGACGCCCGG
Source organism: Mycobacterium sp. (assembly GCA_035569455.1). Lineage (GTDB taxonomy): Bacteria > Actinomycetota > Actinomycetes > Mycobacteriales > Mycobacteriaceae > Mycobacterium. Next base: position 1,493 of record DATMMZ010000119.1, read on the forward strand.
ACTCCAAAACGGCTACCCGATAACCCTTCTCGGCCAGGCGCAGCGCCGATACGCTGCCGCCGAAGCCGGACCCGACAATCAGGTAGTCGTAGTCGTGTGCCTGGCTCATCCTCGGCTCCGTAGCGCGTGGGAGTTGTCTGTTGTCTGGTACTCGCCGGAGAGCGGATCCAGCTTGTAGACCCCTGGGCCGGGCGCGGGTCGGCCGCCTTCGGCGAACGCGCTTGGCAGCGGTCGATGCGAAGTGCTGATCGGGATGCGCTCGACAACGCGCACGACATGCGGTCGACGATCCGGCGGCAGCTGGCTCAGTGCTGCGGAGAGGTCGGTGGCGTCCATTGTTCGTTCAGACCGCAGCGTGACGGCGGTGACCGCGAGGTCGTCGCCGTCCGCTCCGGGGACGCCATACGTGACGCTCATGTCGATCGCGTCGAGGATGCCCAGTGCGTCTTCGACGGCGGACCCGCCGACCACCCCGTGGGCTGTAGTGACGAGCGAGTCGGCACTGCCTGCGAGCCAGAAGTCGCCGTCCTCATCCCGGTAGAACAGGTCTCCGGTCGGCAACCAGGCGTCTCCCGGAGCGAATAGCCCCCGAAGGGGACGCGATGGGCGCGACATTCCCGGCTCCACCCGGGAGAGCAACATCCCGATTTCCCTGGGCCGGCACTGCTCGGCGGAGCCGTCGGCGCGCAGGGCCAGCTGCCGGGTGGACTCGTCAATGCGGGCGATGCGCAGCTCGGGACTGCCCGGAAGCGGGGTGCCCAGGCAACCGACCTTCGCGCCGGGCATGTTGACCAGGATCGCGTCGGTCTGCGCGGAGGCGTAGTACTCCACCACCCGGGCAGGGGCAAAGCGTTCAATCACCCTGTGCCACAGCCCAACCGGCATCCCCGAGCCGATGAATGTGCGGATCGTGTGGTGGTGCTCACCCGGATGCGGTGGCGCCTCAACGAGGTCGCGGAGCTGTGTCCAGGTGTAGGACACCACGGTCACCCCGTAGCGGCGGGCTTCATTCCAGAACGTGTCGGGGTCGAAGCGGCTGGCCATGGCGAATCGGGCGCCGCTGGCGACGGCACCGCCCAGGGACATCAACAGGCCCGACGGGTGGTGGATCGGGTTGACACTGAAGACCGTGTCACGCGGCCCGAGTTCAGCCGACGTCGCGGTTCCGAAGGCGGCCCGCGCCCAGCGGGCATTGGTGATATTTCGTGCCCGTGTCGACGGACCGTCGCCGGTGAACAAGACAAAAGCGGTTTCTCGCGCCAGGCCGGGATTCGGTCGATACCAGGTCGGCAGGGTAACTTCATCTGGATCGATGCGCTCCAGGTCGATCACCCCGTCGACGCCGAGGTCACGAGGTGCTGCGCCGCCGCCGAGCACGAACACCTCGGTGTCTGTCTGCGCGCGGACGGAGCCTACGTGTTCCGGGTCAGTCACGATGCGTCCTGCGCCACCCAGTTTGATCTCCTCGGTGAGCGACCCGTCGGGCCGCAACAGCACGACCACCGCTCCGATCCGGTTGAGGGCGGCAACGGCGATGAGCATGCTGGGGCGGGTATCCATCAGGACGCCTACGGGTTCACCCTGGCGCACGCCGACGGACAGCAGTCCCGCAACCACGGCGTCGATACGCGTCTTCAGAGCAGCGTGAGTGTGGGCGCGATCCTCCCACAGGAACCCGTCTGCACCGGGGTGCGCTTCGGCGCGTTCGTCGAGGAGGCGGCCGAGCGACACCCGCGTCTCGGGCCGCACCAATTCCAGGCGCAGCAGCCGCGGCAGATTGGTGGCGGCGCCCGCGGTGACTGCCCACGTCGCGTCGATCGTCGACGCGCCCAAGCGCCAGACGGCCTCCAACCCCTGGCCCACCGCCGCGATGAGCGGGTTGCGTCCGTTGTTGTCGGCGGCGATCTTCGACGGTGCGGTGGCCATCGGCTCGACGATCTCCGGCATATCCGTGCCGTTGTCGAGATGCGATGCCCAGGCGGCAACCGCCGGCCAGGTCCGGGTCGTTGCCGCTGAACCCACGACGATGCCGAGGTGTCCGACCGGCAGCGAGACCTCGTGGATGTCGGCACGCGGAGCCGCGCGGCGGATCGCCCGGACCGCCTGGGGCTGTCCGATCTTGTCGTTCTCGCCGACAAAGCACAGGATGGGCCGGTCGATGTCGGCGAGGGTCAGCGGTTGCCCCTCGATGACCATGCCGCCGGACAGCATCCGATTCTGTGCGACGAACTGCCGCAGTGCGTCGGCGAGCGCCGGAGCCGGCCAGGCGATCCAGCCTTCAGACTCGATAAAGCGCCGCTGGCGCTCGTTGGGCAGCAACGCTTCGCGATCGTGCAGTTGTCGCAGGAACTGCACTCGTGACCGCACATTCTTTACCGGGTCGAGCAGCCGAAAGCCTTCGCGGGTAGCCCATCCGGGCAGTCCCGTGCGGTCCAGTAACGCGGCGACCGCGTCTGCGGCGAATTCCATCACCGGTTCGGGCAACGAGAATATGCCCACCGACTTGGTGTCGACCGGGCTACCGAAGGAGATGACGCTCGCCAGTCCTGCACCGCGGCGGTAGGCGGCGACGGAGTAGGAGAACACGCCACCCTGGCTGTAGCCGCCTAGGTGGATGTCTCTGCCGGTCAGGTCCCGGACCCGGTCGACGATCTCGCTAGTGGCAACGATGTGATCGGCGAGCGTCCGCTGCAGCCCACCTTCCTCATGTTCGGGTGCGCCGAAGTCGACCACCCACGGATCGATGCCGTGCTCATGCAGCACGCTCACCGCCGACGAAGTAGAGGACACGTCGTAGACGTCGGCCACGAACATCATCGGCGGGACGAGAACTACCGCCGGCCGTCCGGTGTTGTCACTATCCGGGAAATACCGGCGCAGCCGGTACATCGGCTCTTTTGCAACCACCTCGAACGGCGAGCCTTTCTCGCCCGTCTCGAACCCGCCGTGCATGAGCAGCTGCGCCGCGTTCATTGCCACCGCACCGAGTTGGTCGGTCCGTTTAGTCAACCCCATCCGTTCCATGAGGGCCGTTACTTGATTCGAGATGTCCACTTCGATCCGTTCGATGAAAACCAGTCAGAACTGACTAGATTATGTCCAAGTTAAGCAGGGTCGGGCGGTCCGGTCAATAGCGACGGCTCGTCGGCATCGTGAAATATAGGCATCACTCAGAGCTAGCCGGCTCTGACTGGCTTGAAAAAGGGCGCACCGCCGGTTACCGATCCGCCTCTGAGTTGACCGACGTCGGTTTGCTAGTTGTGCGGCGCCACCGGTCGAGGCATAGCACAAATACGCAGGGTGACTTCGGTTTAACGGTCTGCCAACGCGGCCCGTCGCAGCTGACGCATTCCGCCGGCCTCCCCGGGTGCCGAGATCTTTTCGGACGGCCGCGCACCGCCCGTTAGCGCAACCGCCGTCCTCGATCGCGTATCTGGCGCTGAAACACCTGCGTCCGGCCGTTGACCTGCGACAGTTTTGGTGTTAGCTTAAAACCAGTCAAATCTGACTAGTTTGGGAATCACCCGCGACATCAATCGCGAAGGAAGGTCGGCCGTCCGTGGACATCGTTGATCGAGTTGCAGTCGTGACCGGCGCCGGGTCGGGTTTGGGCCGAGCCACTGCCCTGGCTCTGGCGAAGGCGGGAGCGCGGGTGGCGGTCTTGGACCGCAATGCGTGGGCGGCGCGATCGGTTGCCGAAGAGGCCGGCGCACCAACCGTCCCGGTGACGGTGGATGTGGCCGATCGTGGCTCGGTCACCGCGGCAATCGCCGAAGTTTCGGGGACATTTGGCCGGGTCGACGTTTGCGTCAACGCCGCAGGCATTCCCAACCCCGGGAAGGTGTTTGGCAAGAGCGGGCCGCTCGATATCGAGCAGTTTCAACGGGTCATCGATGTGAATCTGGTGGGTGCCTTCGACGTCATGCGGCAGTGCGCCGAGCTGATGACCCGGAACATGGACCCGGGCCTCGACGGTGAACGCGGGGTCATCATCAACGTCTCGTCCGGCGCCGCCTTCGAGGGTCAGAAGGGCCAGGCGGCCTACAGCGCGAGCAAAGCCGGCCTGATCGGCCTGATGCTTCCTGCAGCTCGCGACCTGGCTCACTACGGCATTCGCGTGGTGACTATCGCGCCCGGTCTGTTCGACACCGGCATCTTCGCCGAAGTCGACCCCAAGGTGGTTCAAGCCCTCGGTTCAGCCGCGCTCAACCCGTCGCGACTGGGTGAACCCACTGAGTTCGCGTCGCTCGTCATGCACATCATCGAGAACAGATACATCAACGCGACG
>DATMMZ010000120.1:0-15413 GCA_035569455.1 Mycobacterium sp.
GGAACCCTGGTGGATTGGCGCACCGGCCTGATCACGCAACTAGAGCAGTGGGGTAGGGCGCGCAATATCGCCGCCGACTGGCCTTCCCTAGTACTGGCCTGGCGGCGTGACCACGTCCCAGCGTTAGCCAAAGTGCGCACCGGGCAACGCGAATGGGCTAACTACGACGAGCTGCAGAGCGAAACCATGCGCGAGTTAGCTCCGCGATTTGGGCTGCCCACCCTCAGCGACGACACCCTCGACCACCTGGCCAGAATGTGGCACGAACTCCCGGCCTGGCCCGACACAGTGGAAGGCATGGCACGCCTACGCGCGAAATACGTTGTCGCGCCGCTGTCCAACGGTCATGTTGCCCTGCTGGTGCACATGGTCCGAGCCGCAGGCATCACGTTCGACGCCTTGTTCGGTGCGGATGTCTTCCGGCAGTACAAACCCGACCCGAAAACGTACCTGGGTGCGGTCGCCCTGCTCGGATGCACACCGGGCGAGGTGCTGTTCGTGGCATCTCACCCCTCAGATCTCGAGGCGGCCGCGGCATGCGGACTGCACACCTGCTATGTCTCCCGGCCCCTGGAATACGGCGCCGGCGTCGTGGTGGAGCAGCCGCCGGCCGAAGGAGACTTCGATCTGATGGTCGGCGATCTCCTGGAGTTGGCAACTGTGATGGAAAGCAAAGCGCTACAACATATCTGACATCTACCTACGGAGTACCTCATGGCTGAAACCGTCATTCAATATATCTTGCGGCGCCTCAACGAGATTGGCGTCGATGACGTCTTCGGAGTCGCCGGGGACTACTCGTTTCCGGTTAATGGCGCGATCGTCGAACACCCGGCGATCAATTGGATCGGATGCTGCAACGAGCTCAACGCCGGCTATGCCGCTGACGGGTATGCGCGGATGCGCGGCGTCGGCGCCGTGTGCACCACCTACGGGGTGGGCGAACTGGCCGCGATGAGCGCGATCGCGGGTTCCTGCGCCGAACACCTTGCCGTTTTTCATTTGGTCGGCACCCCCAACCTGCCGACGCAGGAGGGGCGAGCGCTCGTGCATCACACGCTGGGCAACGGGGAATTCGACCTGTTTCATAGGATGGCCGAGCCCATCGTGTGCGCAAGCGCGGTCATGACGCCGCAGAACGTGGCGTCGGAGACCGAACGAGTCATCGCCGCGGCGCTCTACCACCGACGGCCGGTCTACATGGCGATTGCCAGCGACGTTGCCGACGCGCCCGTGCTCGGAGCCGCGGCATCAGTGAGCGCGCCGATCAGCGATCCGGAGTCGCTGGCCGCCGCGACCGACGCGGTGGCCGCCGCGCTGAACAACGCCGGTCGGGCATGTGCGCTGCCGGGGGTGCTGGTGAGACGGCTCGGGCTGAAAGCGACTGCGACGGCGTTCGTCGAGGCCTCGGGCTTGCCCTTTGCGACGATGTTTGCCGACAAGTCGGTGCTCGGGGAGGACCACCCCAACTACATCGGGATGTATGCCGGCCGGTTGATGGGCGAGCCGGTGCGCGCGTTCGTCGAGTCGTGCGACGTGGTGGTGATGATCGGCGCCATGCTGACCGACGGCAACACCGCAGGGCACACCGTTCGCTTGCACCCGGACAAGACGATCAACATCGGCCATCACCGCACCACTGTGGGTCCCACGGTGTACCGCAACGTGGAGATCGCCGACATTCTGGCGCAACTGCCGGGGCGTATAACCAAACGTGCTGGGCGGCCGGTCATCGCGCCCGAGACGCTGGGCCCGATCGTGGGCGGCGGGGAGGACCCGATCACCGCCGACGCGCTCTACCCGCGCTGGGCAAACTTCTTCCGGCCCGGTGACGTCATCATGACCGACACCGGAACCTCGTCGGTGGGTTTGGCGTTTGCACAACTGCCCAAAGACGCGGAGCTGCACAACCAAACCCTTTGGGCGTCAATCGGATGGGCGACCCCGGCGGCTTTCGGCGCCGCGATCGGCGCTCCGGATCGTCGACTGATCCTGATCACCGGCGAAGGTGCCCACCAGATGACTGCTCAGGAGATCAGCCAGTTCGGTCGGCATGGGCTACGCCCGATTGTCTTCGTGCTCAACAACTCTGGCTATCTCAGCGAGCGTCTGCTTTGCAAGGACATGGCCCTGGCCTACAACGACATCGCGGCCTGGAACTACGCCGAACTTCCCCACGCCGTGGGCTGCCAGGGATGGTTCAATGCCCGTGTGAGCAGTTGCGGCGTGCTCGACGACGCGCTTAAGACAGCCGAGCAAGCCGCTGGCGCCGCCTACATCGAGGTCATCACCGATGCCTACGAGGCCCCACCGATGTATAAGAAGCTGCGCGAGAACGTCGAATCGTTCTACAACATCCACTAGCTCGGTTGAAGCGCCGGTCTTTAAATACCGTTGTCTTCGCGCGGCGATGCCTGCGCTGATTCGACGTTCGCGATCTCGCTGAGACCGCTGATCGTGAGGACCCGAAGCAGCAAGGGGTGAACGATAACGTGCAGACGGTCGACTTCGTCGGCATGATCGAACAGCGCGTTGATGCCTGCGCTGTCCACGTACTTGACTGCGCTGAGATCGACGGTTATCGGCCCACGGTTGCCCGCGCTGGCGTCGGTGAGCGCCCGGGTGAACTCGGCGATATTGCTGAGATCGATCTCGCCCGCCGCAACCACCCGCGGCGTGCCGTCGACGCCACGGTCGGTGTTCAAGGTGAGGGGTGTGGCCATTAGGTGATCCTTGTGTACATGTGCACTGTAGTACCGGCATCGTTGGAGTGAATGGCGAAATCCTCCATCAGGCCTCGTATGAGGGGGATTCCGCGGCCACGACTGGTGTCGGCCTTGCGCGGTGCCTTCCAGGCGCCGGTGTCGGCGATGGTCAAGTGCAGGCGGTCGACGAGCGCGGTCGCGTGTAGTGAGACAGTGCCCTCGGGACGGTCGCGATGGCCGTGTTCGATTGCGTTGGCGAGGGCTTCGCCGCTGGCAATGAGCACGTCGACGATCTGATCGGGCTCCACTCCCGCCTGCGCCAGCCAGCTGCGCAAGGCAGCACGGCTCGGCGCGAGGTGGTTGATGTCAGCGGTGAATTTCATCTCGAGTGGAGCGGGCTGCCTGTACAGCAGGATGGCCACGTCGTCTCGATAGCCACCTCCGGGCTCAAGCCGGGACATGAGATCGTCCGCCACCTCATCGAGGGACTGCGAACGGCCGTCTTGAACGAGATCGGCAGCACGGTCCATGCCGTCATCGATCGAGCTGCCACGGCGTTCGACCAGACCATCGGTGTAGAGCAACAGTGTCGCGCGCGCCGGTACGGTGATACGGGCTTCGGGGCGGGGCCAGTCGGCCCGCCGTGCCAAGGGGAGCCCATGTCCGCCGTCCAGCGTGACGGTGGTGCCGTCGGCGTGCACCATGATGGGCGGCGGATGGCCCGCGTTGGAGTAGACCAGTTGACCGGTGCCGAGGGTAAGGACCGCGCAGAATGCGGTGGTGCAGCGGGCGCCGGGCAGACGCGCGGCGAAGCGGTCCATACCCGCGAGCGCGGCGCTTGGACTGGACTGCTCGAGCAGCAGCGCACGGCAGGCGCTACGAAGCTGACCCATCACGGTGGCGGCGGCCAAGCCGTGACCGACACAGTCGCCGACGATCAGCGCGACGCGCGCGTCGTCGAGATCGACGACGTCGTACCAATCGCCACCGACCTGCAACGGGCGGCTCGCGGGGTGGTACCGCACCGTAAAGCCCCCGGGCAGATCCGCCGGGCCAAGCATGGCGTGCTGCAGTGCCAGAGCGGTTTCGCGTTGCGCGTCCAGCTGGTAGACGCGGTGCAGGCCTTGACCGAGCTGTCCGGCCAGCACCGTGAGCAGGGTGTGATCCTCCGGGGTGAACGGCCGTTGCTCGGACAACTCGACCCAGACGACCAGCACTCCTCGGGGATGCTGCAACGCGATGCCTGCCGTGCCGGCTTCCCCGGTGGCGGTGGTCAGCAAGTCGGCATCGCGCAACGACTCGATCAGCTGCCGCTGACGTGACGGCAGGCCGGCCCACTGCGCGGGATCGCCCGCGCAGATCAGCTCCGGCGTAACGGATTCCGCGGCAGTGGTGCGTGGGAACGTCACCGCCAGAACGCGTCGAGCCTGCCACACCCGGAGCAGCACCTCTGCGGCTCCGTGCAGTGCGTCATCCAGCGTATCGGCTTGAGTCAGTTGCTGATTGAGCGAAGCCAGCGCAGTCTGGCGCTGCACGATGTAGTGCTCGGCGGTGACGTCGCGCAAGGTGCCGACCATGACTCGGCGCCCCGAGTCGGGATCTTCGGCATGGTTGAAGTTGGCAGCGACCCATACCCGATGCCCGCGCCGGTGGGTAATGGGAACGGTGAAGGCGCCGTGGGTTTGATCTAACAGTTGCCTGAACGCCGTTTCGACTTGTCGGTGGGCTTCGGGCTCTGCGTCGATATCCGGCCACCAAGGGTGGACGGGCTCGTAGGGCAGCCCCTCTGGGCCGTAGCCGAGTATCTCGGTGAAGGCGGTGTTTATCTCGATGACGGCACCGCGCTCGTCGCAGACAAAGAACGCTTCCTGCAAGGAGTCCACCAGTGCGGTCCGCCAGCGGGCTTGGTGGTTGCGCAGCCGCGCCAGCTCGACATTGGCGCGTACCCGGGCGAGCAGCTCCGCGGCGGCGAAGGGTTTGACGAGGTAGTCGTCGGCGCCGGCCAGCAGGCCTTCGATGGAGGCTTCCTGTCCTGCGCGGGCAGACAGCAGCAGGACGGGCAGGGCGCTGGTGCGCGGGTCGTTCCGCAGCGCCGCCAGCATTTGCAGACCGTCCAGCCTGGGCATCATGACGTCGCTGATGACGAGGTCGGGGACGTGGGAGTGAATGGCGTCGAGCGCGTGCTGGCCGTCGGCGACGGCGCTTACCTCATAACCGGAGGTTTGCAGCAGGTTGGTCAGGTATTCGCGCATGTCGGCGTTGTCGTCGGCAATCAACACGCGTACCCGTTCGCCGCCACTCTCGGCTGGGGTGACAGCCGTCATCGTTGCGCTCGTGCTGACGTCCGACCTGAGATCCGACCCCGTGGAACGGGGTTCCGTTGGCAGCCAGCGCAAGGCTTCCTGCACGTACGGTTCGGCGATCACACCGGGGATCGCGCGTGTGCTCAGCAGTTCGGCGAGTTGGTCGGTCGGCAGGTGGGCCGCACCGAAGGGCAGCCGGACGGTGAACGTGGTGCCCGTCCCCTCCTCGCTGTCCGCGGTGATGGTGCCACCGTGCAGGCCGACCAGTTCTTTGACCAGAGCCAGCCCGATTCCGCTGCCCTCCGTGGACCGCGCGCGTGCGGATTCGATGCGGTGGAAACGCTCGAAGAGCCGGGGAATCTGGGCGGCGGGTACCCCGATCCCGGTGTCGGTGACGGTGATGGTCGCTTCGGCGTCCTCGCGACCTACCCGGACAGTGATCGAGCCCTCGAAGGTGAACTTCAACGCGTTGGAGAGCAAGTTGAGCACAACCTTTTCCCACATCTCGCGGTCCAGGTGCACCGGTTGGTCGAGCGGCGGACAATCCACGGTGAAAGTGAGGCCGGCCCGCTCAATCGCCGACCGGAAGATGCTGGCCAGCTCGGCGGTAAAGGATGGTAGGTCGATGGGCTCGAATTGAGCCTGCATTCGCCCGGCTTGGATGCGCGAGAAGTCCAGCAGCGTGTTGACCAGCTTCGCCAGCCGCAGACCGTTGCGGTGAATGAGCTCTAATTCCTCGCGCGCGTGTTCGTCGAAAGCCGTGGTCCGGCTGCGCAGCTCGTCGACCGGTCCGAGGATCAGGGTGAGAGGAGTACGGAACTCGTGGCTGACGTTGGAAAAAAATGCGGTCTTGGCCCGGTCGAGTTCGGCCAGTTCTTCGGCACGCTGCTGCTGAGCTTGGTAGCTGCGGGCGCTGCTCACGCCCGCGGCGATGTGCGCGGCCACCAGCTCGACGAAGCCGCGGTAGCCGTCGTCGAGGAGTCGGTGCCGGTTGAGCGCGGCGAGCAGAAACCCGAGTGGCGAGCCGCCCTGCTGCAGCAGCGGGACCACGAGCGCCTGAATGGGCGGCTCGTGCCAGGCGCCCGTTGGTAGATTCCCTGGGCCACCGCCGAGGTCGATCAGTTGGGCTTCGCCACGCGCGGGCTTTTCCACCGGCCACACCGAAGGGCCGCTGCTCGGCAGCGTTTCCGGCGCCGCCGGATGCCCGAGCGCGATTCCACTGACCCCGGCAAGCTGAGCGTCGCCGTCGTCGCCGAATAAGTAAGTCAGGGTGAACGGTAGGTCGTAGGTGTTCTTGGCGAGCTGGTCGGCGGCGAAGTCCAGCATCTGCCGCTCGGTGCGCACGACGCTCGGGTCAGAGCCCAGGTCTCGCAGCGTCGCCATCCGACGCTCAGCGATCACCCGGTCGGTGTCCTCGCGGACCACGCAGAGCATGCCGACCACTTGCCCGTCCTCGTCGCGCAGCGGGCTGTAGGAGAACGTGTGATACGTCTCCTCGGGGTAGCCCGACCGCTCCAGGATCAGCATCAAGGCCTCGTCCCAGGTCGCCTCCCCGGTGGACAGCACGCGCTCGATCCGCGGGCCGATGTCGGTCCAGATCTCCGCCCACACTTCGCTCGCCGGGCGGCCGAGCGCCCAGGGGTACTTGCGGGCCAGAGTGTCGCGCCGATAGGCGGCGTTGCAGAAGAACGTCAGCTCCGGACCCCACGCCATCCACATCGAAAACCGCGACGCGAGCAGGATGTTCACCGCCGTGCGAAGGCTTTGCGGCCATCCGTCGACTGGACCGAGGGGAGTGGACATCCAGTCGACCGCGGCTAGATCGCGTCCGATCTCCTGGTCTGCGCGGAAGACCACTACATCCCCCTCTTCAGGGTCAGCGTCGTTGCATCAAGACAACCATCCACCCGGTTCACGACGCCGGGTTTTCGCCGGACGGCTTTTGGCGTTCTGCTCTTGCTTAGCTCGGAGCGACTTCCCGCGACAGCAGTTCGCCGGCTCGTCGGGGAGGCAAATAGCCCACACCAACGGCGCGCCGATGGGCGCGCCGTCCTGTGGTTTAGCCCAACTTATCCGTGAGCCTTGACCGTGACGATGTGGTCGTAGGGATGATGCTCCTGGTGGGCCTGGCGGGCGTCAAGTTCATCGCCCGCCAGGACACACCGCTCGTTGCGCCTGCCGTCCCAGGCTTCGCTGGTGACGACGAAGATATCGTTCATAGTCCGTGTCCGATCAATGCACCGGCGTCAGCGTGAGGTTCGACAGCTTGACAAACTTCGCGCTAGACGGGATGGCCAGGTAGCCGGTATGGCCCGCGCCATCGATCATGTCCATATCGATCAGACCTGCACCAACATCGCAGCGGGCATCACTGCACAGCTCCCATGAGCCCCAGTCCTGACCGGCGACGGTGTAACGGTAAGTGCCGGGCTGGATTTCGGTCCCGACGAGGTACATCACATCGCCGGCATCGCAATGGCCCGGCGCGGCGAAAAACAACGGCGTGGCGACTGCGGCAGCCGCGATCAGCGCGCGTATCAGCTCTTCTTGCCTTTCCTTGGTTGGTTGGGTGCCTGGGGGCGGGTCAGCTTGGACCCTGGTCCCGCCCCCTTGGGCGAATTCACGTTAGGCGCCCTCACCGACAAGTCTGGGTCTGTGCCCTGGGCCGGTCTCGTCGTCGATGATTTCCGTTGGCCCAACACCGTTTAGCGCGTCGCGCGCCGGTCATACGTAATAGGGCGCAGAAGAAACTTGGGATGCCTCGGTGCGCACGCCTTCGAGCACTGTCTCGGCAACGCGCCCAGCTTGCAGGCGTAGTTCCGGCACAGCGATCGTCTCCCAGTAGGTGCCCTTCAGCAGAGGGCCCAGCGCGAGCAGCCAAGGCGAGGGATTGCCGTTGCGGGTCAACACGGTGTGGTCGGGGCTGACGCGGAGTCCCATATCCGTGACGTCGGGGGCTACCAGCTGTCGGTGGAGCAGGTTCTGTAGTAGGACCGACTCAGTGGCAGTGAATTTCGAAGAAGAACCGGTGGCGTTGATCACCAGGTCACCCATCAGGCATTGGCCATTGTCCAGACGGACCAGCAACCCGCCGCCAGATGCCTGTAATTTCTCGATGCTTGCGGCATGGACTTGCAGCTGCCGATTGAGCAGACAATTGGCGATCTGGGCATGAATGTCCGGAGCGATGCGATGCCGGTATACGTTCCAGCGAGCGGCATACTCGGCCGCGAATGTGAGGCGTTCGTCGCGGCTGAAGCCTGTCCAGATGCGCTGTGTATGTGGCCGCAATTTGTTCACGATGATCGCGGGGTTGGCGTTGCACTCGTGCAGGATCGCGCAGTGCTTACGGACGAGTGCCATCAGGCGATCAAGACCCAGCGCCACGAGATCGACATCCGCCGGCGGGAAATCTGGGTACTCGGTTGCGCGGAAATGCGCGTGGGGAAACCACCCGTGCCGGGAGACCGCATGCACTGTGCCGGTCCATCCAACGGCGCGCAACGTGAGGATGGCGTCGACCGCCGTCAGTCCGGTGCCCAGGATGACGATGCTCCCGTCGTTTCGCGGAAGGCGTTGCTCAAAGTCCTGCCAAGGGTTTCCGACCCAACATCGGTGCTCAGCGAGCGCTTCGGTGCCGGGGAGCGGCGCAGGTGTTTCGTTGCCAGTTGCCAGAACCACGCGGTCGGCTTCTAGTGTCGATCCGTCGCTGAGGTGCACTACGCAGCCGACTGCCCGGGGCTCGATGTCGACCGCCTCGTCGATGACGACCTGCGACGAGACGGGCGCTGCACTACCCGGCCCGTGCAAGTGATGGCGCACGATCGAACACAGGTAGTCACCGTAGATTTGGCGGGGGATAAAGCGCTCCCGCAGCTCGACATCCGGGGTCGATTTGAATTCCGGGCGCGTGCGCAGCCATCGCAGGAAATGGTCGGGCTCATTGGGAAATGCGGACATATTCTGTGCTGCCACGTTGAGCAAGTACTCAGGTCGTCGCCGCGCATAAGCCACTCCGCGCCCCACGGGGTCCTGGCGACTGACGATGGTGAGATCGAGAGGATGGTCGCTGAACCTCGCGATGTTCACCGCGCTCATCGCACCGCTGAATCCTCCTCCAACGACGACGATGCGGGCCCGCGGCGACGTGTGTGCAAGAGTTCCATATATCTGCATGACGTGTAGATCACGGGGTCGAGACGCACTTGTCACTGATTAACGTGACCGTGACCGAAAAGGAACTACGAGAAAGCGCTCCCACTGATCGGCGGTGAGGGGTTGCCCAGAGGCGTCCACATGCTGACGAAGCCGTTGTCCGACAGGCGCTCCCGGACGTTCTACGCCAGCCGGACAGGCAACGATTGGACAGCGACGCCAACGGCTGCAGCAGGCCGGCGCTCATCCAGGTTGCTTCGCCAGTGATTTCGATGACCTCGAAGCGGCGCAGCAGCGCGCCGATCATCACTTGTAGCTCGGTGCGGGCGACGCTGGCGCCGAGGCAGAAGTGCGGGCCGCCGCCGCCGAAGGCAAGATGCGGGTTCGGTGAGCGCCGGATGTCGAAGCGGACAGGATCGGCGAAGACCTCCCTGTCGCGGTTCGCGGAAGGGTAGAACAGCCCGACGCGGTCACCGGCGCGCAGTTGCTGCCCTCCGAGCTCGACGTCGCGTGTCACCGTGCGGCCGAAGCAGATCACCGGGCTAGACCACCGCAGGACCTCCTCGATGGCAGTCGGGAGCAAGGACGGGTCTTGCCGAAGCTGGGCGAGCTGGTCAGGGTTGTCGAGGAGGGCCATCAGCCCTTGGGCAAGCGCGTTCCGGGTGGTCTCGCTGCCTCCGAAAGTCAGAGCCATGAAGAACAGGTCGAGCTCGAATTCGTCGAGTTCCCCGCCGGCAAGGATCGACCACACGTCGTCAGTTGGGCTCATTCGCTTCGCCGCGCTCAGCTCGTGCGCGTAACTGAACAGCTCGACCTCGGCCTTCCGTCGCTCCTGTAGCGAGATCTCCTGGAACGGGTCCGTGGCCCGCAGCAGAAAATCGGTGAGCTGAAAGACCACCGGTCGATCATCCTCGGGGATGCCGACGATGTCGGCGATGACGTGCATCGGGAGTTGGTAGGCGATCTCCGTTACGAAGTCGAGCTCGCACCGTGCCGCGGCATCGTCCAGGATCCGCTCGGTGCGGTCCGAGATCTGGTCCTCGAGGCGCCCGACCATGCGGGGCGTGAAGCCGGCGCTGATGAGGCGCCGGATCCTGTTGTACTCGGGCGGGTCCTTCGTGACGAACATGACGCCCCGCTGGGCCGGTGGGAAAGGCACGATCGTGGTGCCATCGTGTACGGAGAACGTTTCCCAGTCGCGATTCGCATGTTCGACCTCGCGATGGCGGATGACGGCCCAGAACTCGATGTCCCCGTTGTATGCGGGCACATGCGTCAGAGGGTGCCACAGGACGGGTCCCACCTCGCGTAGCTCGGCGTACAGCTCGTGCGGCACCCCGTTGCGATAGAGGGACGGGTCAAGAAGGTCGATGTCGCGCACCTCGGCGACAGCCATGGGAGCCTCCCGCGCCAATAAGCCCTGTCCGGAAGTCCACTCAACCTTAGGTCCCAGCTAACGCCCTTCCGTCGAAATCGCCGTTCCGCTTGGGAAACGCATAGGAAGGTACCCCGAAGGCGATCGCCTCAGGCCTAGCCGATAAGGCTGGCACCTACGACGGCACCTCGGCAAATCCCGGTTGTCCCGCGTCTGCAACAGAATTGAATCGGTGGCGAGTTTGCAGACGCTCATTGATCTCTTGGATCGCGCTCTCGGGGAGAGCGGTGACATCGAAGTTCTCGCGTATGCGCGCGGGCGTAACGGATCCCGTGAGAACCGCGCTGCCGCGCTGAATACCCCAGGCCAGAAGCACCTGGGCGGGAGTCTTTCCATAACGCTGAGCCATATCGACGATGAGAGGGTCGTCGAGCAGCCGCGGTTCCAGCGCGTGCCCCAGCGAAGCGAACGCCAACAGGATGATCCCATGTGTCTTGCCCAATTCATGGAGTTCCCATTGCGGGTGATACGGGTGCGACTCGACTTCCACGACCGCCGGCTTGATTCGGGCGGTTTCGACGATCTTTAGGGTGCCTGCGGCATCGATATCGGACAGGCCGATCGCTCGGGTGAGTCCCTCATCGACAAGGTTCTCCATCGCGCTCCAGGTTTCGGCCAAAGTGACTCCGTCGTCGTAGACGACAGCGCCGTCCGGGTCGCGGGGATCTTGGTCGTCACCGGGCTTGAACGCGAACGGCGTGTGCACCAGATACAGATCGACGGCGTCTAACCCGAGCCTGTTCAGGCTGGCCTGCAGGGCGGCCCTGACCCGCTCGGGTCGATGGTTGTTGTTCCACAGCTTTGTGGTCACGAACAGGTCATCACGGCGAACCGTCCCGGCAGCGAACAATTCTTTGAGCGCTGCGCCGACCTCCGCTTCGTTGCGGTAGCGTTCGGCTGCGTCCAGGTGGCGGAACCCCACCTCGACCGCGGTCTTGACGGCGTTTCGCGTCTTGCTGTTATCGGAGAGCGACGTCCCAAACCCGAGCGCCGGAATCTCTCCGCTGCCATTGTTCAAGGCAAAAGTGCGCTGAAACAGATTCTCATTCGATGCCATGACGTTCGGCCTCCTTCTTACTTGTTGATTTCTTGTCGGTTGACTAATCGGGGAGTGCGTGGTTGATCCTCCTGGAGGAGGGCAACGGCCTCGGCCGTGGTCCAGACGGCACTGGCGAGGAATCGGAAGTTCACCAGCGCGGCGAGATAGCCGTCGCCTTCCGGCAGGCGTGGGCCCGCCGTGGCGTCCTTGACGACAGCGACCTCAAACCCCTGCTCGACGAGTTCGCGCATGTGGCCCTCGACGCACAGGTTGGCGGCCATCCCCGCCAGGATGACCTGGTTCACGCCGCGTTTGCGCAGCTGGAGCACGAGGTCGTTCGACTCGGGGCCGACGATCTTGTGCGGAGACGCGATTACGGTGTGCCCGTCGTGGATGTAGTGCTGGTAGGCGGGCAGGAAGTCGGCGCCGGAGCCCGCGAAGCCGTCCGTCGTGTACGCTCCCTGGCGACCGAACATGCCGACTGCCCTCATGAACTGCTCGAGCGGATCACAGAACTGCCACTGCTCGTCGGTTGGGTAGAAGTAATGCGGCGACACCGCGACGGTGATGCCAGCCAGCTTAGCTGCGTGGAGCAGTGCGCCGATGTGGGCCACGGTGTTGTTGTCGCGGATGCTGTCACCGAACACCGGCCATGCGACACCGTCAGGGCTGAGGAAATCGATCTGCGGATCGGTGACGACGAGTGCCGCATGCTCAAGATCGAGCGCAAAGCCGGAAACCGGCAGCGCGGGATTCTGCGGTTCGGCGTAGATGGTGAGGTCTGTCGTCACGGCGGTCCTCGCGGGTCGAAGGGAGCTGATCGGTACCTTGATAATAGATGACCAGTCGTCTATTTACAAGGGGTGTTACAGCGGCATTCCTGGCCATTACAGATCAGCGCAGAAGTGCCGGGACGGTGACCGCTTCAAACCGGTCATACGGAAGGCGACTGCGGGTGACTTTCCCGCGAAGGGCCGCGCCCTCCCACGCCTCGACCAGCAGGGAAGCGAGCTCGGCGGCGTCGAGGTCCGCTCGGACGTCCCCGGTGTCGCCCTGGCCGGAACGCACACATGCCGTGAGCGCCTCGTTCCAGCCGCCGAGGATGCGAACGAGCTCGGCGCGCACCGGTTCGCTCGAACCACCAAGCTCGAGCGACAGGTTTCCGATCAAGCAGCCGAGCAGGAAATCGCCGGCCTCGTGTTCGTCGGCGAGCGCATGGAAGAAACGTGTGATCCGCTCCTGTGCCAGCCCGCCCTCCTCGAGGATGGGTATGAGCCGCGTCTCGATATCGGACCAATGGTGTTCGAGGATCGCCGCGGCGAAGGCCTCCTTACTGGGGAAGTACGCGTAGAACGATCCTTTCGGCACGCCGGCGGCGTCGGTGATGTCTTTGACGCCGCTGGCGGCGAATCCACGTGCGTGCACGAGATCGTGCCCCGCTGCAAGCAGGCGGCTACGTACTTCCGGATTCGATGGGCGTGGCATACATCGATATTAGCCGACCGGTCGCTTATCTTCGGCAGAACTGAGTTGATCACCCTTTGGCCCCAGCCAAGCCCGCAGTCGATATGGCCGAACCGACGCATGTGCATGCCAAAGGGATGTGCAATGGGTGCATGAGCGGTGTCGCTGCCGAAGGGGTTCGATGTGAGACGACTCAACGGTGTGGCGACATCGATCTCGCCTACCACCTGCGCCGGGCGACGCTGGGCGCGCCCGGTGGGCGTCGCGAACTAGACGAGCTGATCGGCGCCATCGCCGGCACTCCGCTGGACCGTAGCCGCCCCTTGTGGGAGATGCACGTCGTCGACGGACTGGCCGACAACCGCATAGCGATCATCCACAAGGTCCATCACGTGTTGGCCGACGGCGTGGCGTCTGCCAACCAGATGGCCAGAGCGATGCAATCCGAGACGCCGGCGACCCCGCTGGGATCGCTGCATGGGCAAGACCAATCATGGACGCGGGGAAGCCTGCTGAAAGCGGCCGCGCGTGACCACGTCGGGCTGATCCGAAAACTGCCGCGGCTCGTCGGGGAAACCGCCACCGGAGTGTCACGGGTCCGCCGCCGCTCCAAGGAACGCGGCCGCCACCCCGACCTGGCCCGGAACTTTTCCCCGCCAGATTGTTTCATCAACCACGTGGTGCCGCCCGGTCGCCGGTTCGCGACGGCGCCGCTGGCGCTGTCGGACGTCAAGCAGACGAGCAAGCAGCTCGGCGTCACGCTCAACGACATCGTTTTGGCCACAGCGGCCGGCGCTTTGCGCCGGCTGCTCTTGCGATACGACGGCCGCGCTGATTCACCACTGATTGCCGGCGTGCCGGTCAGCTACAACACCTCGCCGGAACGGTTGGTGGGCAACGAGTTCACCTACCTGACGCCGTCGCTGCCGGTGCATATCGACGATCCGATGGAGCGGGTGAAGCTCACCGCGCTGGCCACCAAGATCGCGAAGGAGAACCATCAGCTGCTGGGACCGACGGTGTTTGCCGGCGTGGATGTCCTACCTACCGACGGCGCTCGCGCCACAGCTGTTTCGCACGCAGGCACGCCGCGTCGAGTCGGCCAGCGTCATGAACCTGACCATTTCTAACGTGCTGGGGCCACGCACCCGGGGCCACATCGAGGGCGCGACGGTCAGCGAGATCTATTCCGTCGGACCAGTGGTGGCGGGCAGCGGCATGAATATCACGGTATGGAGCTACGTGGACCAGCTCGCCATTTCAGTGCTGACCGACGACCGCACCCTCGATGACCCGCATGAGGCCACCGATGCGATGCTCGATGCATTCATCGAAATCCGCCGCGCGGCAGGACTTTCCGGTCGGTTGACACCCCTTGATGCCACTTTGCCACTGGCCGGGGCAGCCCGTTGACGACTACCTGTCAGCACTGCTTGACGGTCGCCGTGAATTATATCTATTTTAGTAATATAAGGATTTAGGTCTGGTCGCCTCGGCAAGGGGGTCCCAATGCCGCTCGTAATCGACGCCGATGGGCATGTGGAGGAGACGCTTCCCGAGCTGGTCGAGGCTATCCCTTCGGCGATGCGGGACAGCTCCATACAGTTCGTGGCCGAAGCCGGTGGCTTCGTCACCTATCGCATCGAAGGCCGGCTGTGGCGCTCGAAATATCCGTTCCCCGGGGGTTTGCAGAACCACGTATCCGCGGGAGGCGTGCGACGCGAGGGGGGCCGCGATCCCAAGGTCCGCCTCCAGGTCCTCGACGACGAGGGGATCGACGCCGCGGTGCTGTATCCGAGCGTCGGGCTGATGTTCGGCTTGCTAGAACATCCCGACATCGCGGCCGCCCTCTGTGCGGCGTACAACGAATGGCTGGCCCGGTACTGCGCCACCGATCCGAAGCGACTGATCGGGGTAGCGCTCCTGCCGCAGCAGGACCCGGGTCTGGCGGCGGCCGAGCTGGAGCGGGCCGTCAGCACCTACGGCTTCGTCGGGGGCGTGATGCGACCCAACCGGATCGGCGGTCGCACCGTGGACCATCCCGACTTCGACGTGTTGTGGGACAAGGCCCAGCAACTCGACGTCCCGGTGTCCTTCCACGAGGCCTACCTCTCCGGCATCGACACCGTTGGCCTTGACCGCATGTCCAGCTACGCCGGATGCCATATCGTCAGCCATGTATTCGAACAGATGACCGCCATGGTCAACGTCACCTTGGCCGGGACCTTCCAGCGCTTCCCGGGGCTACGGCTGGGGTTTCTCGAAGCCGGTTGCGGGTGGGCCCCGACGTGGGCGGACCGCATCGAGGAGCA
>DATMMZ010000121.1:0-17907 GCA_035569455.1 Mycobacterium sp.
GGGTGGGGTCGAGTCCGAGGGACACGCCGGCCAGGCCGCGCCGGCGGCTGGACAGGCCGTCGGCGACCTTGAGGAGTTCCTTGCCCACCGCAGAGTCCGGCGCGCTCAGCACCACCGGGATGCCGGAATCGCCGGCGACCACCAGTGCTGGGTCCAACGGGATCTGACCCAGCAGCGGCACGTCGGCTCCGGTCGCGCGGGTCAGACTCTCGGCCACCTGCCGGCCGCCGCCCTCGCCGAATACCTGCAGCGTGGAGCCGTCCGGCAGGGTCAGCCCGGACATGTTCTCCACGACGCCGACGATGCGCTGGCGGGTCTGCAGCGCGATGCTGCCGGCCCGTTCGGCCACCTCGGCGGCGGCCAGCTGTGGCGTGGTCACCACGAGGATCTCCGCGTTGGGGATCAGCTGAGCCACCGAGATGGCGATGTCGCCGGTTCCAGGTGGCAGATCGAGCAGCAGCACGTCCAGATCGCCCCAGTACACGTCGGCCAGGAACTGCTGCAATGCTCGGTGCAGCATCGGCCCGCGCCAGACCACCGGCGTGTTGCCCTCGGTGAACTGGGCGATCGAGATGACCTTCACCTCGTGAGCGATGGGCGGCAGGATCATCGACTCAACCTGAGTGGGCCGATCGGTGGTGCCCATCATTCGGGGAATGGAATGGCCGTGGATATCGGCGTCGAGCACGCCGACCGACAGGCCGCGGGCGGCCATCGCCGCGGCCAGGTTGACCGTCACGGTCGACTTTCCGACTCCGCCCTTGCCCGACGCGACCGCATACACCCGAGTCAGCGAGCTGGGCTGGGCAAACGGGATGACGGGTTCGCGGGCATCGCCACGCAATTGCTTGCGCAGCTCGGTGCGCTGCTCGTCGTTCATCACGTCCAGGCTGACCTTCACCGCCGCCGTACCGGGAACGTCGGCGACGGCCTTGGTGACGCGGTCGCTGATTTCGGACTTCTTCGGGCAGCTGGCGATGGTCAGATAAATCGCTACGTGCACGCTGCCGTCGCGGTCGACGTCGATACTCTTGACCATCCCGAGTTCGGTTATCGGGCGCCGTAGTTCGGGATCGATCACTTTCGCCAGCGCGGCACGGATGGCTGCGCTCAGCTCGGCAGTGTCATGACGGGACATCACCGCCGAGTGTAGGCGGCGGCCAGGGACTGCCGGTCAGCCGGCCGGAGCCGGCGCCGGGCCGGCAGGTGGTAGGCCAGGCGGAGGAGCGCCGGGCGCAGGAGCGCCGGGTGGGCCGGCCAGCGGATCCGGGGGTGGCGCACCGAAGGGTGGCGCTCCCGGCGCGGCGGGTGGCACATTAGGGGTCTGGCCAAATCCGGGTGGCAGCGGCCCAGGCGCAGCACTCGGTGCGCCGATGCAAATCAGTGTGCAGCCGGGCAGCTTCGTCACTTGCTGTGGCGTAGGAGTGGCGGGCGCCATCCACGGGAACATCGGAGGCGAGTTGACAAGCTGAGGTGAGCTGAGGTCGATCAGCGGTACTCCCGAGAACGGATCGGTCACCGGCACGCCGTTGACGTTCATCGGCAGACTGGGCCCCAGCCCCTCCGGATGCTCGTCGTGCGCGTTGCCGAGCGGGGGCGGCGGCCCAACGATCGGGGGCAGGTCAACCGGGACCACGCCGGTGGCATAGGCGGCGGCCCAGCCCAGCACGTTCTGGGCGTAGGCCATCGAATTGTTGTAGCGCAAAATGGCGGCCATGACCCCCGCCGGGTCGCGCAGGTTGAGCCCGCCGCTGCACAGGTACCGGGCGGCCGCGAGCGTGGAGTCGAACAGGTTCTGTGGATCGGCTATGCCGTCACCGTCGCCATCGGCGGCGTACCGCGCCCAGGTGCCGGGCAGGAACTGCATCGGCCCCATCGCGCGGGCGTACGTGACCTGATTGCCGACGCTGCTCTGGATGATGACCTCGTTGCCCGGCAGCGTGCCGTCCAGCGAGGGCCCGTAGATCGGGTAGACCGCGGTGCCGCGTGCATCGACGGCGCCGCCGCCTGCGTGGCCCGACTCGATGCGCCCGATGCCGGCCAGCAAGTTCCAGCTGACCCCGCAACCCGGCGCGGCGGCGGCCATCTTCGCCTCGGCATTGCGGTAGGCCGCCAGTGCAACCATCGGAATGCCCAGCGCGCCAGGCGCATTCACGATCATCGGTGGCGGCGGGGCCGAGAGGGTGGCCGCGGCGACGTGGAAGCTCGTCTTCGCATGCTGGATAGCGATGACAGCCGGCCCGGACGGATCGGTGCCCACGGGGGAAACCGCGGCAACCGGGGTGATGGCGGCGTGAACCGCCGGGGCCTGTGCGTGGAATGTGGGAGGCGCGCCCCCGACCGCGCCGGCGAACACCAATGGAGCAATCACGGCGATGCCGAATGCGGGCGTTCGCGTTACGTCACGCGTCCGCTGCCGCACCGCCGCGACTGCCGGGTTTACACCCCAGCGTCCCCCTATGCGCACTCGACCGTCCTCATGGTGTGAGCTGTCGGGAAACTATGTGTCTTGCCTGTTGCTGTTTCTTGTCGGTTCCGTAGCTTCGTGAACTTGATCACCATACATAACTCTTGTCACGCTAGTGGCGCAATGGCGGATATGATCCTGAGCCGGATTTCTTAACGCGTCGCTGCACCCCGTGACCCGCCTGAGCAGGCTGTTTGCCTGGGTTTTCCGGCACCAGGTCAGCCAGCAGAATACTGAGGTCTTCCAGTTCGTGACGCAGGTATTCACGCGTCGCGACCTCCGATAAGAGCCTAGGCAGCCGCATACCGGATGGCAGCACGGTGTCGGCGCCGCTAACGCGAGTGCAGCGCGAAGAGCGCGATGATCAAATAGACCAGTAGACCCGTGACGCCGATCACGATGCCGGCGACGGCCAGTGCGTAGCCCTCTTGGCGAGTCCGCCTGATCTGGTCGAGAGCCATCGTGCCTAACACGATGGCCACGATCGAGCCGACGCAGCAGAGCACGCCAACGAACGAGGAGATCAGCGACCCGATCGCCAGCCCATTCATTCCGGGCTGCTCGGCGCCCTGCGGTCCCGGCGGGAATCCCCAGCCCCCGACATAGTCGGGCGGGTAGTAGCCCCCCGGATACGGAGGCGGTCCATAGCCGGCCGCGGGCGCGCCGAATTGCGGCGGCGGGTATGGCGTGCCGTAGCCGGCGGGCTGAAAGGGCTCTGGATAGCCGGCCGGATAGTCCAGCGGATAGCCGGGAGAGTAATTGGGTGGCGGATACCCCGGAGGGGGGTAGTCAGCCGCCGGCGATGATGCCGGCGGATCCCAGGGAGGGCTCCATCCCGGCTGCTCGGGGGCCCGCGCATCGGCCGGTGGCGGGTTAGCCTCGTCCTTGCGCTCACGCTCGCCGAAGGAGCCGCCGGGAGCTGTCATGCGTTCAACCTAACCTACGCCCTGGCGGCCAATGCGGCCGTAAATCGAAGGCACCAAACGATGATTTGGCACGTTGCTGCGGACGCCCAAACTCGTTCCCCGGGCGGCGCGGCGCCAGGCCTATGGGGAACCTGAGCCCACCTGGTTAGCCTGGAATCGCTGGGCATGACCGGACGTGAAACGATGGTCAAGGCAGAGGAGAATGAGCACCGATGACTAGCCCTTTCCAGCCCGGACAGGTTCCCGGCGCTGCCTCCGGTCGACGCGGTGTGCCCGGGTTGCCGACTCCGCCTAAGGGCTGGCCGGTCGGGTCGTATCCCACCTACGCCGAGGCGCAGCGCGCCGTCGACTATCTGTCCGAACAGCAGTTCCCGGTGCAGCAGGTGACCATCGTCGGCGTCGACCTGATGCAGGTGGAGCGGGTCACCGGCCGGCTGACGTGGCCCAAGGTGCTCGGCGGCGGCGTACTCAGCGGCGCCTGGCTTGGTCTGTTCATCGGGTTGGTGCTCGGCTTCTTCAGCCCCAATCCGTGGGCCGCGCTGGCCACCGGTCTGATCGCCGGGGTGTTTTTCGGATTGATAACCTCCGCGGTTCCCTACGCAATGGCCCGCGGCACAAGGGATTTCAGTTCGACCATGCAACTCGTGGCCGGCCGTTACGACGTACTATGCGATCCGCAAAACGCGGAGAAGGCGCGGGATCTGCTCGCGCGGCTTGCGATCTGACATCAGGTTGTGGTGGTGAGTCGCGGGCGCGCACGGCGCCTGGCCGCGGCCGTGCTGGCGGCGCTGACTACCGCGTCGGTGGTGTTGGCCTGCGGGTCGGGGCACTGGGGCAGGACTGGGCTGGTGATCAGTTTCTACACGCCGGCCACCGACGCCGCGACGTTTACCCAGGTTGCCCGTCGCTGCAACGAGCAATTCGGCGGGCGGTTCACCATTCAGCACGTGAGTCTGGCGAGGTCCCCTGACCAGCAACGGCTGCAATATGCCCGCCGGCTCACCGGTAATGACCGCACCCTGGACGTGATGGGGCTGGACGTCGTCTGGACCGCGGAGTTCGCCGAAGCGGGCTGGGCGCTGCCGTTGTCGGACGACCCGGCGGGGCAGGCTGAGGCCGACGCGACCGTCGATACCCTGCCGGGCCCGCTTGCGACGGCCGGCTGGAAGCGCAAGCTGTATGCCGCGCCCGTCACCACCAATACTCAATTGCTTTGGTACCGAGCAGATTTGCTAGCTCAACCACCAAGCGACTGGAGTGGCATGGTGGCCGAGGCGACCCGGCTGCACGCCGCCGGAGAGCCCAGCTGGATCGCCGTGCAGGCCAATCAGGGCGAGGGACTGGTGGTGTGGTTCAACACGCTGCTGGTCAGCGCGGGCGGTCAGGTTCTGTCCGAGGACGGCCGCCACGTCACCCTGACCGACACCCCCGCGCACCGGGCTGCCACGGTCAGTGCGCTGCGGATCCTGAAGTCGGTGGCCACCGCGCCCGGAGCCGACCCGTCGATCACCCGATCCGATGGCGGCACCGCGCGACTGGCGGTGGAACAGGGCAAGGCCGCGCTGGAGGTGAACTGGCCGTACGTGGAGGCGTCCATGCTGGAGAACGCGGTGAAGGGCGGTGTGGCCTTCCTGCCGCTCAACGGGATGCCCGAACTGGCCGGCAGCATCGACAACGTCGGCACGTTCGCGCCCACCGACGAGCAGTTTCGCATCGCCTATCTGGCCAGCCAGAAGGTGTTCGGTTTCGCGCCCTACCCCGGCGTGCAGCCCGGCCGGCCGGCCAAGGTGACGATCGGCGGGTTGAACCTGGCGGTGGCCAAGACGACCCGTCACCGGGCGGAGGCGTTCGAAGCGATCCGCTGTCTGCGGAGCCTGGACAACCAGAAGTACGTCTCGATCGCCGGGGGTCTGCCGGCAGTGCGGAAATCCCTGTACTCCGACCCGCAATTCCAGGCCAAGTATCCGATGTACACCACCATTCGCCAGCAGCTCACCGATGCCGCGGTGCGCCCGGCGACACCGGTCTATCAGGCGGTGTCCATCCGGCTGTCGGCGGCGCTCAGTCCCATCACCGACATCGACCCGGAGAGGACGGCCGACGAGCTCACCGCGCAGGTGCAGAAGGCCATCGACGGGAAGGGGCTGCTGCCGTGACCGCTTCGTTGAAAGGCGCCGGCGACGATGCAGAGCGAAGCGATGAGGAGGAGCGGCGCTCATGACAGCGGCGGTCCAACCCCGGCACGCCGTGGCGGGTGCCGCGCGCCCGAATCCGGAACAACGACTGGCGCTCATTCTGGTCGCCCCCGCGGCGACGCTGATGCTGGCGGTCACGGCGTATCCGATCGGCTACGCAGTGTGGCTGAGCCTGCAGCGCAACAATCTGGCCACCCCGCACGACACCGCCTTCATCGGCCTGGGCAACTACCAGACGATCCTGACCGACCGGTATTGGTGGACGGCGCTGGCGGTGACGCTGGCGATCACGGTGGTTTCGGTGTCGATCGAGTTCGTGCTGGGCCTGGCGCTGGCGCTGGTGATGCACCGCACGCTCATTGGCCGGGGCCTGGTGCGCACCGCGGTGCTCATCCCCTACGGCATCGTGACGGTGGTCGCGTCGTACAGCTGGTACTACGCCTGGACGCCGGGCACCGGGTATCTGGCCAACCTGCTGCCGCACGGCAGTGCGCCGCTGACCGAGCAGATCCCGTCGCTGGGCATCGTAGTCATCGCCGAGGTCTGGAAGACCACCCCGTTCATGTCGTTGTTACTGCTGGCCGGGTTGGCGGTGGTTCCCGAAGATTTGCTGAGGGCTGCGCAGGTCGACGGCGCCGGCGCGTGGCGGCGGCTGACGAAGATCATCTTGCCGATCATCAAACCGGCGGTCGTGGTTGCCCTGCTATTCCGAACGCTGGACGCCTTCCGCGTTTTCGACAACATTTATGTGCTGACCGAGGGTGCCAACGACACCGACTCGGTGTCGATACTGGGCTACGACAACCTGTTCAAGGGCTTCAACGTGGGGCTCGGGTCGGCGATCAGCGTGCTGATTTTCTGTTGCGTGGGCATTATCGCGGTGATCTTCATCAAGCTGTTCGGCGCCGCGGCGCCTGGCGGTGACATAGATGGGCGTTAAGCAGGGAGGAGTACAAGGAGGGGCCCGGGTGGGGGCGCGGCGCGCCACGATGTGGGTCCTCGTCGACGCCGTGGTCGTGATGTACGCGTTGATTCCGGTGCTGTGGATTCTCAGCCTGTCACTCAAGCCGACGTCAATGGTCAAGGACGGCAGGCTGATTCCGTCGTCGGTGAGTTTCGACAACTACCGCGGCATCTTCCGGGGCGACTTCTTCAGCTCGGCGCTGGTCAACTCCGTCGGAATCGGATTGACCACCACCGTGATAGCGGTGCTGCTCGGCGCGATGGCGGCCTACGCGATTGCCCGGCTCAGGTTCCCCGGCAAGCGGGTGCTCATCGGTGCCACCCTGCTGATCACCATGTTCCCGGCGATCTCGCTGGTCACGCCCTTGTTCAACATCGAGCGTCGCATCGGCCTGTTCGACACCTGGCCGGGGCTGATCTTGCCTTACATCACCTTCGCGTTGCCGCTCGCCATCTACACGTTGTCGGCGTTCTTCCGGGAGATTCCCTGGGATCTGGAGAAGGCCGCCAAGATGGACGGCGCCACGCCCGGTCAGGCCTTCCGCAAGGTGATCGTTCCGCTGGCGGCGCCGGGACTGGTGACCGCGGCAATCCTGGTGTTCATCTTCGCCTGGAACGACCTGCTGCTCGCGCTGTCGCTGACCGCAACCAAGGCGGCGATCACCGCGCCGGTGGCAATCGTGAACTTCACCGGCAGTTCGCAGTTCGAAGAGCCAACCGGATCGATCGCGGCCGGGGCGATCGTGATCACGGTGCCGATCATCGTCTTTGTTTTAATCTTTCAACGACGAATTGTCGCCGGGTTGACCTCTGGCGCTGTGAAGGGATAGCTCGATGGCCGAGATTGTGTTGTCTCACCTCCATAAGAGTTACGCCAACGGCGCGACGGCGGTGAAGGACCTGAACCTCACCATCGGCGACGGCGAGTTTCTGATCCTGGTCGGGCCGTCCGGCTGTGGCAAAACAACGACGCTGAATATGATTGCCGGACTTGAGGATATCTCGTCAGGCGAGCTGCGCATCGATGGCGAGCGGATGAACGAGAAGGCGCCCAAGGACCGCGATATCGCGATGGTCTTCCAGTCTTACGCGCTTTATCCGCATATGACCGTGCGGCAGAACATCGCTTTCCCGCTGACGCTGGCGAAGATGAACAAGGCGCAGATCGCGCAGAAGGTCGCCGAGACCGCCAAAATTCTTGATTTGACCGATCTTCTGGACCGTAAGCCCTCGCAGTTGTCGGGTGGGCAGCGACAGCGGGTTGCGATGGGCCGGGCGATCGTGCGCCACCCCAAGGCATTCTTGATGGACGAGCCGCTGTCCAACCTGGATGCCAAACTGCGGGTGCAGATGCGCGGCGAGATCGCCCGGCTGCAGCGCAGGCTGGGCGCCACCACCGTCTACGTCACCCATGACCAGACCGAGGCCATGACTTTGGGAGACCGCGTGGTGGTGATGCACGGGGGTGTTGCGCAGCAGATCGGTACACCCGAAGAGCTTTACGAGCGTCCCGCCAATCTATTCGTCGCTGGGTTCATCGGCTCGCCGGCGATGAATTTCTTCTCCGCGACGCTGACGGCGATGGGACTTCGGTTGCCCTTCGGTGAGGTGACGCTGGAGACTGAAGTCCCGGACGCGCTTGAGCAGCACGCGAAACCGGCCAACGTCATCGTCGGGGTACGGCCCGAGCATCTGACCGATGCCGCGTTGATCGACGCCTACCAGCGCATCGGGGCGCTGACCTTCGAGGTGAAGGTCGATTTGGTGGAATCGCTGGGCGCCGACAAATACGTGTACTTCACCACCGCCGGTGGTGTTGTGCACTCGGCCCAGCTGGACGAGCTCGCGGCCGAGTCGGAGGCGCACGAAGGCCAGTTCGTGGCAAGGGTTCCCGCTGAATCCAGGGCAGCAATCGGGCAGTCGATCGAGTTGGCTTTGGACACCACGAAAATCGCCGTCTTCGATGCCGAGTCCGGCATAAACCTCACCATTCCCGTTGCTGACGCCGAGTGACGCAGATTCTGGACCAAGTACGCACGCACGTGCGCAGTCATTTCGCGCGGGCAGCCGAGCCCGATTCCGCAAGCGTGACGTTTCTGGGTACCGAACCCATCGAGGTGCTGCGATTCCGCTGCCGGGCGGCCGGATTGGTGCATTACGTGTCGCTGGGTTGTTCGCGCCACCCGATGATAGACCCGACCGAGATCGTCGTCGACCCGGCCCGCGGCCCGCGTGCCGAAGTTGTGCTGCGCCTGCGTGATCCCGGGCCGGCCACTGGGCTGGCGCGCAGCCTGGCGGTACTGGCGGCGACGCCGGCCGTCGACGGTGTGGTGCTGACCGCCGACGCGCTGATCGACCTCGGCTCGCCGCTATGGTCGGGAGCGCCGTTCACCGCGGTCTTGTTGGGCCGCAGCGAGATTCCCGACCTGCCGCTGGCCGCGCCGCTCGATCCGGTGCGCTTCCTGTCGGCGACTCCAATCACCGCGACTGAGGCGGCCTGGGTGCGGCTCAAGGGCGCCGAAGCCATGCGACAGGCATGGGAGAACGACGGCGTTGACGTGCTGGATCCGAATCGCCGCGCCGCACAACCACATTGACTGTGCGCTGGTGGCGTCGACTGCGCGTACAGGGCGGCCGGATCGCGAAATTCTCGCCCTACCAGCACACTCGAAGCCGCCGGAGCACACTCGGCGCCCAGCTCGCCCAGAACTAGAGCCAGTTGACCCTTCGGAACGCGAAGTACAGAACGAGGCAGGCGGTGACCATGATGCCGACGACCACCGGGTAGCTCCAGTGCCATTTCAGCTCGGGCATGAACTCGAAGTTCATGCCATAGATGCCGGCGATCATGGTGGGCACCGCGACGATACCGGCCCAGGCCGATATCTTGCGCATGTCGCTGTTCTGCTGCATGCCGACGCGGGCCAGGGCGGCCTGCACCAGCGAGTTGAGCATGTCGTCGTACGCGACGATCTGGTCTGTGGCCTCGCTCTGGTGGTCTGCGACGTCGCGCAGGTAGCGCCGCACCTCTTTCGAGATCAGGTCCTTGCTCTCGAGTTGGATGCGGTTAAATGCCTGGGACAGCGGGGCCACGCACCGGCGTAGTTCGACGACCTCGCGCTTGAGCAGGTAAATCGGCTCGACATCGAGCTTGCGGCCCGGGGCGAACGCCACCTCCTCGATGCCGTCGATATCGCATTCCATCAACTGGGTCACCGAAAGGTAGTGGTCCACCACGGCGTCGGCGATGGCGTGCATCACCGCGTACGGACCCAACCGCAGGTGCTCGGGGTCGGTATCCATGCGCTTGCGTACCTCGGACAGTCCGCCGTGTTCACCATGGCGGACCGTGACCACGAAGTTCTTGCCGACGAAGACCATGATCTCGCCGGTTTCGACGATTTGGCGGGCCAGCACCACCGATTCGTGCGGGACGTAGTTGACGGTCTTCAGCACAAGAAACAGCGTGTCGTCGTATCGCTCCAGCTTGGGTCGCTGATGGGCGTGCACGGCGTCCTCGACCGCCAATGGGTGCAGCCCGAAAACGTCTGCCACCTCCTGCATGTGGGCGTGGTCGGGTTCGTGCAACCCGATCCAGACGAATGCCTCGTGGCCCGTGAATTCGATCTCGCGCACCTTGTTCAGCGCGGCCGCATATGAGCTGTACTTGCCGGGCACCCGCAGGCCCTCGACATAGACGCCGCAGTCGACCAGGGGCTGGGCGGGGGCGGGAGCGGGCTCCACCGGCTGCTCGTCGACCTTGGGCTTCGCGACTGTTCTG
This sequence comes from Mycobacterium sp., assembly GCA_035569455.1. Classification (GTDB taxonomy): domain Bacteria; phylum Actinomycetota; class Actinomycetes; order Mycobacteriales; family Mycobacteriaceae; genus Mycobacterium. The sequence continues at coordinate 10,333 of DATMMZ010000121.1, forward strand.
AGTGCCTCAGGCAATGCGTCAAATCCCGGGTACATATCAACCTTCCATCGCGGCCAAGGTCTGATTGAGCAGTTCATGCTACGCGGCCCGCGGTAACGCCGGATGAAGAGCCACGGCCGGACGTTTCCGGGCGGCAAGAGTGCGCTAGTTTCGACGTCGACGAGAACTCTTCCACCCCGACTCCAATGAAGGAGTGAACCGAAGTGAGCGCAAGTCCTCTCAAGGTCGCCGTCACCGGCGCTGCCGGCCAGATCGGCTACAGCCTGTTGTTCCGCCTGGCTAGCGGCTCGCTGCTGGGGCCCGACCGCCCGATCGAGCTGCGCCTGCTCGAGATCGAGCCCGCGCTCAAGGCGCTCGAGGGTGTGGTGATGGAACTCGACGACTGTGCGTTCCCGCTGCTGGCGGGCGTCGAGATCGGCGCGGACCCGAACAAGGTCTTCGACGGGGTGAACCTGGCGCTGCTGGTGGGCGCCCGGCCGCGCGGCCCGGGCATGGAGCGCGGCGACCTGCTGGAGGCCAACGGCGCGATCTTCACCGCGCAGGGCAAGGCGCTGAACGCGGTCGCCGCCGACGACGTCCGCGTCGGGGTGACCGGCAACCCGGCCAATACCAACGCGCTGATCGCGATGACCAACGCCCCCGACATCCCGCGTGAGCGGTTCTCCGCGCTCACCCGTCTGGACCACAACCGGGCGATCTCGCAGCTGGCCGCCAAGACCGGCGCGAAGGTCACCGACGTCAAGAAGATGACGATCTGGGGCAACCATTCGGCCACCCAGTATCCCGACGTGTTCCACGCCGAGATCGGCGGCAAGAACGCCGCCGAGGTCGTGGGCGACCAGGCCTGGATCGAGAACGACTTCATCCCCACCGTCGCCAAGCGCGGCGCGGCGATCATCGATGCGCGCGGCGCCTCGTCGGCCGCCTCGGCCGCGTCGGCCACCGTAGACGCCGCCCGGGACTGGCTGCACGGCAGCCCGGCGGGCGACTGGGTCTCGATGGCGGTCATCTCCGACGGCTCGTACGGCGTGCCGGAGGGCCTGATCTCCTCGTTCCCGGTGACCACCAAGGACGGCAACTGGACGATCGTCAGCGGCCTGGACATCGACGACTTCTCCCGCGGCCGCATCGACAAGTCGACCGCCGAGTTGGCCGACGAGCGCAACGCGGTGACCGAGCTCGGTCTGATCTGAGCGGCCCTGAGCCGTCAAGCGGATTAGGCCGTCTAAGAGTCGGCCAGTACCCTCAAGGCCGTGTCCGAATTGCTTGAAAAGCTGGATAGCCTCCCCGAGCAGAGCCCCCAGGTCGTCATCACGGACGCGGAGATCTTCGAGGCGCACGTAGGCGGCAAGCTTTCCGTGGGCCTGACGGCGCCGTTGGATACCCAGCGCTCCCTGTCGATCGCCTACACCCCGGGGGTGGCGCAGGTCAGTCGCGCGATCGCCGTCGACCACACCCTGGCCGACCGCTACACCTGGGCGAGCCGGCTGGTGGCCGTCGTCAGCGACGGCAGCGCGGTACTCGGTCTTGGTGACATCGGGCCGGCGGCGTCGCTGCCGGTGATGGAAGGCAAATGCGCGCTGTTCAAGGAGTTCGCCGGCCTGGATGCGATCCCGATCGTGCTGGACACCAAGGATCCTGACGCGATCGTCGAAACCCTGGTGCGGCTGCGGCCGACGTTCGGCGCCGTCAACCTCGAGGACATCTCAGCGCCGCGCTGCTTCGAGATCGAACGACGAGTCGTCGAGGCGCTGGACTGCCCGGTGATGCACGACGACCAGCACGGCACGGCGATCGTCGTGCTGGCCGCGATGATGGGCGCCGTCAAGCTGCTCGGCCGCGACATGAGCTCGCTGCGGGTGGTGGTCTCCGGCGCCGGGGCCGCGGGCGTCGCATGCTCCAATCTCCTTCTCGCAATGGGAGTTTCAGACATCACGGTGCTGGATTCGCGCGGCATTCTGCATACCGGGCGCGACGACATGAACGGCGTCAAGGCCGATCTGGCGCGACGCAGCAATCCCCGCGGTCTCACCGGCGGCATGGTGCAGGCGCTCGACGGGGCCGACGCGTTCCTCGGGCTGTCGGCGGGTGTGGTCCCCGAGGAGCTGATCGCCACGATGGTGCCAGGCGGGATCGTGTTCGCGCTGTCCAACCCGGACCCGGAGATTCACCCCGACGTCGCGGCCAAGTACGCGGCTGTGGTGGCAACCGGCCGCAGCGACTTCCCCAACCAGATCAACAATGTGCTCGCGTTTCCCGGGGTGTTCCGCGGCGCGCTGGACGCCGGGGCGCGCCGGATCACCGAGAAGATGATGGTGGCCGCGGCCGAGGCGATCTTCTCCGTCGTCAGCGACGACCTCGCACCCGATCGGATCGTCCCGAGCCCGCTGGACCTGCGCGTAGGGGAGGCGGTGGCCGCCGCGGTGGCCCAGGCCGCAGAAGCCTACGACGCCTGAGGCACCTGGGTGTGAGACTCGGCAGACTGGCCGCGCTGTTGCTCAGCGCAGCGCTTTCTGTGGCCGGTTGCGTGGCCGAGCACCACGACGCGCCCGAGGTGGTGGTCGGATCTAGGTCTGACCCCGAGTCGATGTTGCTGGCCGGCATCTACGTCGCGGCCCTGCGGGCATACGGTTTCGGAGCCCGCGCCGAGACCGCCACCGAGCCGATGACGAAACTGGACTCTGGCGCGTTCACCGTCGCCCCCGCGTTCACCGGCAAGGTGTTGCAGACCCTGCAGCCCGGAGCGTCGGTGCTCTCCGATGCGAAGGTTTACCGCGCGATGATCTCGGCGCTGCCGGAGGGCATCGCGGCGGGCGACTACACCACCGCGGCGGAAGACAAACCCGCGGTGCTGGTCACCCAACCCACCGCCAAGGCCTGGGGTGGCCAGGACCTCAGTGCAGACCTGAGCGCGCTGCCACAACACTGCGACGGGCTGGTCATCGGGATCGTCGCCGGCGGCCGGGCACCCTCATCGGTGGGCTCGTGCCGGCTGCCCGCCCCGCGTGAATTCCCGGATGGCTCAGCGATGTTGGCCGCGCTGGGGGCCGGGCAGCTGACCGCGGCATGGACCACCACCGCCAACCCAGACATACCCGCCGACCTGGTGATGCTGGCCGACGGCAAACCCGCGCTGATACAGGCCGAGAACGTGGTGCCGCTGTATCGCCGCAATGCGCTGACCGATCGGCAACTGCTGGCGATCAACGAAGTGGCCGGCGTGCTGGACACCGCGGCCCTGGCCGACATGCGCCGCCAGGTGGCCGGCGGCGCGGACCCGCAGGCGGTGGCTTTCGGGTGGTTGGCCGAACACCCGCTGGGCCGCTGAGCTCAGTTGCGGGGGATCAGCCGGCCCAGCACGATCGGGAACACCCGCTGATATCCCGAACCCGTCAGCCGCACCAACGCGTCCAGGGCCTTGGCGTCTGCGCCGACAAGCACCCGGGCCCTTTTCTTGCGCACTGCTTCCAGGATGATCCGGGCGGCGCGTTGTGGGCTGGTCAAGGCCAGCCGTTTGTCGAACAGTTTGGCCAGCTCGTCTCGGTCGAGCCCCTCGGCGACGGTGGCATTGCGGGCGATCGCGGTCTTGATGCCGCCGGGGTGCACGGTGGTCACCGCCACCGGGTGGCCGGCCAGCACCATCTCCTGCCGCAGCGCCTCGGTGAAGCCCCGGACGGCGAACTTGGCCGAGTTGTACGCCGCTTGCCCCGGCACCGAGAACAAGCCGAACAGGCTGGAGACGTTGATGACGTGGCCGTCCCCCGAGGCGATGAGGTGCGGAAGGAACGCCTTTGTGCCGTTCACGACGCCCCAGTAATCGACGTCCATCACCCGTTCGATGTCTTTGAACGGGCAGACCTCGATGTCTCCGGTGTAGGCGATGCCGGCGTTGTTGTAGATCTGGTTCACCTTGCCGAAGTGTTCGTTGACGGCGTCGGCGTAGGCCAGGAAGCTCTCGCGTTCGGTCACGTTGAGCCGGTCCGCCTTGACCGGCGCGCCGATCGCTTTCAGCTGTTGCTCGGTGTCCGCCAGCCCTTCGGTGTCGATGTCGCTGATCGCCAGCTTGGCGCCCGAGCGGGCCAGTTCGACGGCCAGTGCCTGCCCGATACCCGAACCCGCGCCGGTCACCACGGCGACCTTGCCGGCGAACCCCTCCATGAGGACCCTTCTGTCGGTTGGCTCTCGTCGAGGTTACCCGGTACCCGTGGTACCGCTTGCACCGGTCCGAAAGCTTTGGGGCCGCAGCTCATAATCGCTCCGTGGAAGGATGGATCTGCGATAGTCTCGGCCGGTCCTCGATCAATTTCCAATTGCCAAGGAGCCAGCGCTGAAGTGAAGGACGATCCGCGCGCCGATGTCGTCTCCCGCCACTACGAGCGGTGGAGGTACCCGCAACCGATACAGGACCTCGAGGCATGGGCCGCTAACAGCTGGCAATGGTTCGACCCCGTCCACGCCCACCGGATGTTATGGCCCGATCGGGAATACAAACCCGATCTTGATATTCTTATTGCGGGTTGCGGCACCAACCAGGCGGCGGCGTTTGCGTACACGAACCCTGCCGCGAAAGTAGTCGCGGTCGATGTCAGCCAGCCGTCACTGGACCATCAGCAATATCTCAAAGACAAGCACGGTCTGTGGAACTTGGAGTTGCATCTGCTTCCGATCGAAGAGCTGCCGACGCTGGGACTGGACTTCGACCTCGTCGTATCGACCGGCGTTTTAATGGTACTGGCAGATCCACGGGTGGGCATGAAAGCACTCGCCGACTGCGTGCGGCCGGATGGCGCTATAGGTGTCATGCTGTATGCAAAGTACGGCCGAACCGGAGTCGAACTGCTGCAATCGGTCTTTCGTGACATAGGGCTGCGTCAAGACGATGCATCGGTGCAAATAGTCAAAGACACGGTCTCGTCGTTATCGCCGGATCACCCCATCCAAAGCTATCTCAAAATAGGGGGGTCGGAGGATTTGCGGTTCGATACCGGTGTGGTGGATACGTTTCTGCACCGTCGGGACCGTAATTTGACAGTCGATGACTGTCTCGATCTTGTCACGTCGGCCGGACTTATATTTCAGGGATGGTTCCTTAAGGCACCGTATTACGCACACGATTTGTTTACGCCGACGAATGGGTTCCGAACAGCCGCGAACGCGTTGCCTGAGACTAAGCTCTGGTCCGTGATGGAACGCCTCCAGACGTCGAATGGTTGTCATTTTTTCATGGCGTGTAGTCCAGAGCGGCCGAAAGAGACCTATACCATTGATTTTTCAACGGAGGATTCGCTCGATTACGTGCCGCTGTTCCGTCTGCGTTGCGGTCTGTCCGGCACTGAGATTTTCCGCCCGGATTGGCGTACGAGTCTCAACGCCGCTCAGTTGCCCTTCGTGCAGCACATCGATGGCCGTCGCACGATTCGAGAGATTACTGAGCGCGTGGCGCAGGGTGGGGGGACACAGCGAGGCAATGTGGCTGACCTCGAGAACTCCGGCCGCAGGCTGTTTCAGGCACTCTGGCGTCTCGATTTTCTTGCGATGGGCTTGAACGCGGACTCACATCGTTAAGCCGTGCGCCCAACCGATACTCACCCACGATCAAGGCTGACCTCGAAGGAGCGAACTACAGAAATGAGCGACAATCCGCGCACCGATGTCGTCGTCCGCCAGTACGAGCGGTGGAGGTACCCGCGCCCCATACAAGACCTCGAGGGATGGGTCGCTGGTAATTGGGAATGGTTCGACCCTTCCCACGCTCACCGCATTTTATGGCCCGATCGGGAATACAAACCCGATCTCGATATTCTTATTGCGGGTTGCGGCACCAACCAGGCGGCGGTTTATGCGTTTGCCAACCCCGCCGCGAAAGTAGTGGCGGTCGATATCAGCCAGCCGTCACTGGACCATCAGCAATATCTCAAAGACAAGCACGGTCTGTGGAACCTCGAGTTGCATTTGCTTCCGATCGAAGAGTTGCCGACGCTGGGACTTGACTTCGACCTCATTGTATCGACCGGCGTGCTACACCACTTGGCAAAACCGCCGGTTGGCATGGAAGCACTCGCCGGCTGCGTGCGGCGGGACGGCGTTATAGCTGTCATGCTTTATGCAAAGTACGGCCGAATCGGAGTCGAACTGCTGGAATCGGTTTTTCGTGACATGGAGCTGGGTCAGGATGATGCATCGGTTCAAATAGTCAAAGACACGATCTCAGGGCTATCGCCGGATCACCCCGTCCAAAGCTATCTCAAAATAGCTCGGGATTTGGAGTCGTCCGATGCCGCCGTGGTGGATACGTTTCTGCACGGTCGTCAGCGTAGCTACACCATCGATGAGTGTGTCGATCTTGTCACCTCGGCCGGACTCGAATTTCAGGGATTGTTCCTTAAGGCACCGTATTACCCGCACGAATTATTTCCACCGGGGACCGCGGCCCATCAGGCGATACAAGGATTGCCTGAGACTAGGCTCTGGTCCGTGATGGAGCGTCTCCAGACTACGAATGCTTGCCATTTTTTCATGGCGTGCCGTCCGGATCGGCCGAAAGAGAGCTACACCATTGATTTTTCGGCGGAGGGCTCGCTTGATTATGTGCCGCTGTTCCGCCAGCGTTGTGGTCTGTCCGGCAGTGAGATTTTCCGGTCGGATTGGCGTAAGAATCTCACCGCAGGTCAGTTGCCCTTTGTGCAGCATATCGATGGTCGTCGCACGATCCGAGAGATTGCTTCGAGCGTGGCGCAGAGTGGGTCGCGACGAGCCGATCTGGCTGAGGTCGAGAAATTCGCCCGGAAGCTTTTTCAGTCGCTGTGGCGCCTCGATTTTCTCGCGATGAGCCTGAATGCGGAAGCTTCCTAACCTCGGCTGAACGCCGTGTCGATGATCTCCTGCTGCTCGACGGCGTGCACCTTGGACGAACCTGACGACGGGGCCGACATCGCCCGTCGCGAAATGCGCTTGATCCCGCTCAGCTTGTCGGGCAGTAGCTCGGGTAGCTCCAGCCCGAACCGCGGCCACGCACCCTGGTTGGCCGGCTCCTCCTGCACCCAGAAGTACTCCTTGGCATTCGGGTAGCGGTCCAGCGTTTCGCTGAGCCGGCGTTTCGGCAGCGGGGCAAGCTGTTCCACGCGCACAATCGCCACGTCGTCGCGGTTCTCCTTGGCTTTGCGGGCGGCCAGCTCGTAATAGATCTTGCCGCTGGTCAGCAGCACGCGGGTGACCTTGCCGCGGTCGCCGATGCCGTCCTCGTAGGTGGGTTCCTCCAGCACCGAGCGGAACTTGATCTCGGTGAAGTCCTTGACGTCGCTGACCGCGGCCTTGTTGCGCAACATCGACTTCGGCGTGAACACGATCAGCGGGCGCTGGATGCCGTCCAGGGCGTGCCGGCGCAACAGGTGGAAGTAGTTCGCCGGCGTCGACGGCACCGCGATCGTCATCGAACCCTCCGCCCACAGCTGCAGGAAGCGCTCGATCCGGCCGGAGGTGTGGTCGGGCCCCTGCCCCTCCTGCCCGTGCGGCAGCAGCAGCACCACGTTGGACAACTGACCCCACTTGGCCTCACCGGAGCTGATGAATTCGTCG
>DATMMZ010000122.1:0-7283 GCA_035569455.1 Mycobacterium sp.
CGAGGTGATGTCGACTCCATCGAACACAATGCGGCCCGCGGTAATTCGACCGCCGGGCGCAAGCAGCCCGAGGATCGCGGCGGCGGTGGTGGATTTCCCCGACCCTGATTCGCCCACGACCGCGACGGTATGACCGCTCAGCACGCTCAGATCCACCCCGCGAACCGCGGGCTCATGGGTGCCGAACCTGACTTCCAGGCCCTCGACCGACAGCAGCGGCGCTTCTCCGACGTTCATGCGCACCGCTCCACTCCCCTGCAATCGGGTGGGGGTACCTCCCGCTTGCGGGGGAGTGCCCCTCCTGCATCGTCGCCGGTGCGGCTCATGCCCGCCACGCTCGTGATGCCGGATCCAGCGCGTCGCGCAAGGCGTCGCCCATCATCATGAAGGCCAGCACCGTGATCGCCAGCGCGCCAGCAGGATAGAAAAGTATGGGCGAGCCCGAACGCAGCCGGGTCTGATCGGTGTTGATATCACCACCCCAGGACACCACCGACGTCGGCAGACCGACTCCGAGGTAAGACAGCGTAGCCTCGGTGACGATGAACAGCCCAAGGGCAATCGTGGACACCGCGATCACCGGACCCAGGGCGTTGGGCAGTACATGCCGCAGCAGGATCTGAAACCTGCTCAGCCCCAATGCCTTGGCTGCCAGTACGTAATCGCTGGCCCGCACCTCGAGCACCGCGCCACGGGCGATCCGGGCCACCTGCGGCCAGCCGAATAGGGCCAGAATGGCAACCACCGTCCACACCGTGCGGTGGTGCAAGACCTGCATGAGCACGATGGCGGCCAACAGCAGCGGCAATCCGAAGAACACATCGGTGATGCGGGAGACCACGGCGTCGACCCAGCCACCGTAGAATCCGGCCAGCGCGCCCAGCGCCCCGCCGACGGCGAACACCGCCAGCGTGGCCCCCAGGCCGACGGTGACCGAGGCCCGCGCACCATAGACGGTGCGCGCATAGATGTCGTGGCCCTGCAGGTCGGTGCCGAACCAGTGTGCCGCCGAAGGCCCGAGCAGGCTCTGGCCCGGATCGGCATACGTTGGATCGGCTGCGGTGAACAAACCCGGGAACACCGTCACGACAAAGATGAGCAGAATCAGCACGGCGGCACCGACGAACTTCGGGCGCCGGTGCAGCCCGCGCCACGTTTCACGCCAAAAGCCAGTGTGCTCACCCATATCGGATCCGCGGGTCCAGGGCGGCGTACAGCAGGTCCACCAGCAAGTTGGTGATCAAGTAGATCAGCACCAGCACCGTCACAATCGACACCACGGTCGGGGTCTCCTGCCGGGTGACGGCCTGATACAGCACGCCGCCGACACCATGGATATTGAAGATGCCTTCGGTCACAATGGCTCCGCCCATTAGCGCCCCCAGATCGGCGCCGAGGAATGTCACCACCGGGATCAGCGAATTACGCAGAATGTGAACCGTCACCACCCGGGGCCGTGACAACCCCTTGGCGGTAGCGGTGCGGACATAATCGGCATGCGCATTTGCGGCCACCGCCGAGCGCGTCAACCGCACCACATAGGCGAATGACACCGAGCCCAAAACGATCCCGGGTAGCAGCAATCGCGAGAACGTCGCCCGTTCGCCGACGGTAACCGGCGCGATGCCCAGCCGGACCCCGAAAACAAATTGCGCCACAAAGCCGAGCACGAAAATTGGGATCGCGATGATGACGAGCCCGGTGATCAGCACCGTAGCATCGAAGATCCCGCGTGTGCGCAGGCCGGCGATCACGCCGAATCCGATCCCCAGCACCCCCTCTACGACCAGTGCGATCAGCGCCAGCCGGATGGTGACCGGAAACGCGTGTGCCAGAACGGAACTGACCGGCAACCCGGAATAGGCACGGCCCAAGTCGCCGTGCAGGATGCCGCCCAGATAGCGCAGGTACTGCAGCAGGAACGGGTCGTCGAGGTGGTAATGGGCACGCAACTGCGCGGCGACCGCGGGAGTCAGGGGCCGGTCACCGGCCAACGCCGCCAACGGGTCGCCGGGCAGCAGGAAGACCATGCCGTAAATCAGCAGCGTGGCACCCAGGAAAACCGGCACCATGACGGCGATCCGGCGCGCGATGTACCAACCCATCTCAGGCCTTGGCGATGTTCTCGTAGTCGGGCAGACCGTTCCAGGTGACCGTGACGTTGCTGACGTGCGGGGACCACCCGACCACGCTGATGAAGTTCCAAAGGGGAATGACGGGCATGTCACGCAGTAGGATTCGCTGCGCGGCGTTAGCCAGCGCGTAGGACTCCTGCAGGGTGGGCGCGGCCTCCGCGGCCGCCAGCGCGGCGTCGAACTCGCTGCTCGAGTAGCCCACGTCGTTGGAGCCAGACCCGGTGGTAAACAGCGGGGCAAGGAAATTCAGCATCGACGGATAGTCACCCTGCCACCCGGCACGAAAGGCGGTCCCGATGGTGCGGTTGACGACCTGAGTGCGGAACCCCGCGAAGGTGGGTTGCGGCGCGCCGACCGCGTCGATACCCAAGACGTTCTTGATGCTGTTGGCCACCGCATCCACCCACTCCCGATGGCCCGCGTCGGCGTTGTAGGCGATCGCGTACTGGCCGCTCCACGGTGCGATCGCGTTCGCTTGCGCCCATAGCCGCCGCGCCCGATCGGGATCGAACTCCAACGCGGCGCTGCCCGGGATGTTCGGGTCGAACCCCGGCAGTGACCGGGCGGTGAAATCACGCGCCGGAGTGCGGGTTCCAACGAAGATCTGCCGACAGATTTGAGGGCGGTTGATGGCGGCCGACAGGGCCAGGCGGCGCAGCCGCCCCTCCTCGCCGCCGAAATGCGGTAGCCGAAACGGCGTGTCGAGACTCTGGTTGATCCCCGCCGGGCCGCTGGTCGCGTCATCGCCCAGGTCTCGCTTGTAGATCGGCAACGCGCTCGGCGGAATCGCGTCCAGCACATCGAGATTGCCGGACAGCAGGTCGGAATAAGCGGTGTCCAGATTCGCGTAGAACTCGAACCGCAGGCCCTTGTTGTGCGGCATCCGGTTGCCGTGGTAGTCGGGGTTGGGCCTCATGTCGATCTTGACGTTGTGTTCCCAGGCCGGCCCGTCCGGGCCGTGAGAACGATTGTCGAGTTTGTAGGGCCCGTTGCCAATGGGGTCGCCGCCAAATGCCGCCATGTCCCGAAATGCGGCTTGTGGCAGCGGATAGAACGGGCTGAACGCCAGGCGCACGGTGAAGTCGATGGTTGGCGCCTTGAGCCGCACGGTGAATTCCAGGTCGTTGACCACCTGCAGCCCGGACATGGTGGTCGGCCCAGTTTTGGCGCTCGGCTTTCCGTCGCCGGTCAGGCCGGCAATATCGTCGTACCCCTGTATCGGACTGAAAAAACTCTGCTGTAGTTGGGCATTGGTGCTCAGGGCGCCGTAGTTCCACGCGTCGACGAACGAGTGGGCCGTCACCGGCGAGCCGTCGGTGAACTTCCAGCCCGGTTTGAGGGTGATTCGGTAGTTGACGTTGTCGGTGGTCTCGATCGACTGGGCTACTTCCGTGGAGGTTTTGCCGTCGGGGTCAAAGGACATCAGGCCGGCGAATAGCCGGTCGATGATCCGGCCGCCAAGGCTGTCGTTGGTGCTGGTTGGGATCAGCGGGTTCGAAGGTTCCCCGCCGTTGACCACCACGACATCGGGGCTCAGGACGCCGCCGCCACAGCCGGCCACCGGCGCGACCGCCAGCAACAGGGCGGCAACTGGGGCTAGCGAGGCCAGCGCGGCCCGCATCCGACGCATGACAGCGACTTTAGGGCGTTGGTGGCGCTGGTCGTGCCGGTCCGGCGACAACGCGCCGCAGGCAGCCCGTCAGGACGGGCGTCGACGAACGCGCATCGGGACGGGGCCCGACGGCTGCATAGTCATGGTCGTGGTGATCGGAAGCTCGTCGCGCAGGGCCGTGAACTCGATGTCGCGGACAACCGTCGCCAGCGCCAGCGTCGCCTCGAGCATGGCGAAGTGATCGCCCATGCACCGATGGGGCCCACCGCCGAACGGCAGGTACTGCCAGCGGTCGATGCGTTCGGCCAGCTCCGGGCGGAACCGGTCCGGGTCGAAACGCAACGGGTCGCGCCACATCGCTGGGTCGCGGTGCATGGCGTAGGCGGCCACGATTACTACCGTGCCGGCTTGAACACGGTAGCCGTCGATCTCGATGTCCTTACACACCAGGCGCGGCACTGCGGGGCCTGGGGGTAGAGGCGCAGGGCTTCGTGCAGAACCTGCACGGTGTACCCGAGACTGGGCACATCCGCCGCGGTCAGCGCGCGACCGCCCACGCCGCGGGCCTCGTCAGCGACGCGGCGCTGTGCCTCAGGGTGTTTGCCCAGCATCCACAGCGCACTGACGAGCAACATGGTCAGCGTGTCATGGCCGCCGAACAGGAACATCGTCAGTTCGTCGCAAATGTCGTTGTCGGATAGTGCTTCTCCGGTGTCGGGATCGCGGGCTGCGATTAACGCGTGCACGATCGGAGCATCGTGGTCGGGGTTTGTTCGACATGTCTTGAGGACCTCAGCGGCATATCGGTGCAGCACTGCGCTGCCGCGGTAAGCGCGCCGCTGCGCCGGCGTCGGCAACCAGGCAGGGACCCGCGCTGGGGCCATGGAACGGTGCATAGCCCACAGAAATGCGGCGTGCATGCCGGCTCCCACCGCCTGGCTCTCGTCAGCGAGGTCGCGTCCGAGGAACGACCGGCTCAAGGCACTCATTGTCATGGCACGGGTGTCCGCGGCGAGGTCGACCTCGGTGCCCGCCCGCCATCGCCGCGAAAGGTCTTCTGTCGCATCGACGATGTGTGCGCCGAACTGGGTGATGTTCTGTTTGGAGAAGATCGGCTGCATTGCCCGCCGACGGGGCACCCAGTGTTCATGGTCGAGGTTCAGCAGGTTCGCTCCAACCACATACCGCAGCTCTTTGAAGGACGGGAGCGCGGCTCGATCGGTGCCTCCGTCGCGACGCGCCAGCACGTCGCGCGCCCCTTGCGGCGACGAGACGTAGACCAACGTCGGCACCAACCATTTTGGGCCGAGCGTCACCCTCATCACCGGGCCTCCGGCGGCGCACAGCCGACGGACGCCTTCGGCCGTATCGCGTACGTCCGCGAGCCGTTGCCGGTATCGCAGTGGGTTCGGCGGTGGCAGCGGTAACGCCGCTATCGCATTCGCGTCGGCAATTGCAGTCATCGACACTCCTCGTCATCGCGGTACCCGTCTTAGTGTGATGGCGCGGAGTGCCCCGCGGTGGGGTATCCAACTACCCCAATTCGACGCGATCCGCCCTATGTCGCCGGTTCAGCGAATGAGGCCGAGAGCAGCGGCAACGGGTTGCCGATGCCGCCAATGGAGTAGTGCATTACGTCATCGGTCCGGCCGGCGCTGCGGCAGCGTGGCGGCATGGACGGCGAAGACGACGCAATTGATCAGCTGCCGGAGGTGTACGCCGCGGCCCTTCGGTTGCGTAACGAGCGACTTACCGATGCCGAAATCGCCGAGCGGCTCGGCATGGAGCGCGAGGGGGTTTCGACGCTGTTGTTGCTTGCGCAGGCGAAGCTGGCCGTCATCCGGAGGAGTTGTTGACCCCCGGCTGAACGCGGAACTAGGCTGCAAGACCTGTCCCTGGTTCGGGAGGGCTTCAGGAGGGCGCGGTGCGTTCGGTGTCGAAGTCCTGGCCGCTCACCGGCCGCGACGAAGAACTGCGTCTGGTCGTCGAGTCCTGCAGTCCAAGAAGCGAATACGCTGGCGTGGTGATAGTCGGGCCGGCGGGTATCGGTAAGAGCCGGCTAGCCCGCGAAGCGATGGAGTTGGCCGATAAGGCGGGTGCCACGGTTCGGTTCGCTTCGGGGACCTCGAGCGGCAGGTCGATTCCGCTGGGCGCCTTCGCCGAATGGGCCGATCCCCATGGGGGGAGCGCATTGCGCGCGGTGAGTACCGCGGTCGACGGGCTCACCTCGACAACACGGGGCAAACGTGTCGTGGTCGCCGTCGACGACGCCCATTTGTTGGATGATGTCTCCGCTTTCTTGTTGCACCAGTTGGTGACTCGACGACTGGCGACCGTGGTCGCGACAGTCCGCTCGGGGGAGCCGGCACCCGATGCGGTCACCGCGGCGTGGAAGGATGGGCACCTTCGGCTGTTGCAGCTTCAGCCGCTATCCCGCGGCGAGTCGGATCTGCTGTTGGCAGAAGCGCTGGGCGGGCAGCTCGACCCCGATTGTGCGCGCAGGCTGTGGGAGTTCACCAGGGGCAACGTGCTGCAGCTGCGCCATCTGATCGACCAGGAGGTTTCCGCGCAGCGGCTGGCGGCCGACGCCGGCGTATGGACGTGGACGGGTGAGCTCGAAGTGTCGCCGGCCCTGACCGACCTGATCGAAACACAGGTCGGTGCGGTGCCGGAACAGGTGCTCGACGTCGTCGACATGGTGGCCATCGCCGAGCCGTTCGATCTCGGCCTGCTGTCGACGTTGGTCGAGAGCAGGGCGATCGAGTCCGCCGAGCGCCGGGGCTTGATCGGAATCACGTCCCATCGCCATCGCGCGTCGGTCCGGATCGGCCACCCGCTCTATGGGGAGGTACGACGGGACCGCGCGGGACCGGTGCGGTTGAGGCGGTTGCGCGGACGCATCGTGGCGGCGATGGTCGCGCTTGACGACCTCGACGATACGGGCGTGCTGCGGGCCGGGACGATGTCTCTGGAATCCGATCTGGCACCGCATCCGCAATTGCTCGCCCGGGCCACCCAGATCGCCTTCTCCCGCTTGGATCTGGGCTTGGCCGAGCGCGTTGCCGCGGCCTGCGTCGACGCGGGCGGCCCGACGGCCGCCGCCTTGTTGCGGGCCCAGTCGTTGGGACTGCTGAACCGCGCCGAAGAGTCTCAGCTCCTGCTGGACGGCCTGGATCCCCGCCTGCTTGACCACCACGAACTGGCATACACGACCGCGCTAAGGATCAGCAACCTGTGGAGCCCATTGCAGCGACCCGATGAGGCAGCCACCCTTGTCGACGAGGCGATGGCCGGGCCCAATCCCGTTGTGGCGAACGCGGCCCGGGCGATGCGTGTGTTGCACCTCGCGGCACAGGCCCGGCCGGCTGAAGCGCTCGCCGCAGCTGCGCAGGTGGACGAGAAAGACCTCGGCGATTTCGTCGCGCTGGAACTTGCCTGGGGTAAAGCGATCGCCGCGGGAGATCTCGGCCTAGTTTCCGACATCACACCGGCGGCCCGAGCCGGGTACGGCATCGCCGCGAAATCAATCTAGGCCG
>DATMMZ010000123.1:0-8497 GCA_035569455.1 Mycobacterium sp.
GAGGGCGTTGCCGCGTAGCGCTTCCAGGCGTCCGTTGATGCCTTCGGTCGGTCCGTTGGAGGTGTGGTGGTCGAAGTAGGCCAGCACGTCGGCGCGTCGGCGCCCGCAGGGCGACGCTTGCTCAGTTGATCGCATCGACCATAATTCTGTCGGCAACGACGGGAGGCGTTGACTGTGGTAGCGCCGGCGACCCGAACCCCCGTTGTGCCAACAGTGTGCCAAGACGGGCTGACACAGCCCGACAATCCGTGGACAGAGCGGACCTCGAACCAGGCGCTGAGCTGGGCATTTCAAGACGTTGTGTCATCGCGTGCTGTGGACGCTCGGGTTCGGTTTTACACACCAGCGGTCGGCGGTTCGATACCGTCCGCGCCCACCGGTGTCTATCGAGGGTCGAAGACCTCCTGCGGTAACGGGCATCGACGCGGGTGGGTCCGCCAACGGTCACGCCACGGGTATCTGGGCGCACTCGGTCGCCGAAATGGGTGTGTCCACTGCGGCCTCATCGGCTGTGCGGATTTCCTGCCATGACGTTTCCTGCGGTCCGTGAGCCTCGATGGTGCCGAAACGCTGTAGCAGCCGCACCAGCGGTCCCGGCGCCCACCAGTTCACCCGACCAAGCACACGCATCAGTGCCGGCATCAACAGCATCCGGACCAGAGTTGCGTCCATCAGCACCGCCAGCGGGACTCCGACGCCGAACATCCGCGTGACCGACACATTAGCGGAGATCAGCGAGGCGAAGGTAACCGCCATCAACAGCGCCGCGGCCGTAACAACCGGTCCAGTGCGGGCCAAGCCCAGGGCGACGCTTTCGTCGTTGTCGGCCCGGGTCTTCGCGGATGCCAGCCAGGACTCCCTGATTCGCGAGATCAAGAACACTTCGTAGTCCATCGACAACCCGAATGAGAGACAGAACAAAACCACTGGGACAGTTGCCACCACCGTGCCGGTGGCCGTGGTGCCGAACCCGCCGAGGTGGCCATCCTGGAAGATCCATACCAACGCACCGAATGTGGCGGTCAACGACATCACGTTGAGCAGCAGCGCCTTCAGCGGTAGGACAACGCTGCCGGTCAACAAGAACAGCAGGAAGAAGGTGATCACGGCGATGACCGCCAGCACCAGCGGTAGCCGCGAGCTCACCGCCTTTGAGCTGTCGTGGTTGATTTGCGCCAAGCCTGTCAGCTGGACATCTCGGCCACCGGGAGTTGCGATGTGGTGGAGCCGCTCCAGCTGAACTTCCGATGCCTGCGAGTACATCGGTGCGGTGGAGCCGACGGTCAAGAACGCGCTGCCATCCTTCAAACCCGTTGCAGCGGAGGGAGGCCCAGCCAGTCGTCCGGCGACAAACGTGCCGACGGGCGACGAAACGGAAGACACCTCCGCTACCAGCGAAAGCTGCGCGGCATAGCGAGCGAATTCAGGCGGAGTAACGCCGGCCACGTGCGGCATCACAACGACTACATTTGTCAACGAGTTGAACGCAAAACCGGTGCGCAGCTCGTCACCAACCTGGCGCGCCGAAGCCGAGCCCGGCAGCACCCTGTCATCCTGGATCCCCCATTTGACACCAAGGAACGGCGCGCCCAGGACAAGCAGTAGCACGATGATCGCCGACCCGATCCGAATCGGCTGCCGCATGACGGCTTTCGTCCAGCGGTACCAAAACATCTCGACTGGGCGTCGTACCGGTTTCGGACGGCCGAGCGCACGGCGCGCGAAACGGCGCACATCGAGCGCGTCAAGCCGCTTACCGAGGAGCACGATCGCCGCGGGCGTCACCACTACGGAGACGGCCGCCGCGAAGGCGACCACCGCGACGCCGGCAATGGCGAAGGACTTCAGAAAATACATTGGGAACAATGCCATCGCCACCATCGAGAGTGCGACCGTAATCGCGGAGAACAGCACTGTCCGGCCTGTGCTGGCCATCGTGCGGATTAGAGCTTCATCACGTCCGGCGCCTTCAGCAAGCTCGTCGCGGAACCGGCTGACGATCAGCAGCGTGTAGTCGATGGCTAGCGCGAGTCCCATCGCGAGGATCAGGTTCAACGCGAAGACCGAAACTTCGGTCGCGAACGAGATCGCGCGCATCACTGCCATCGAGCCCAGGATCGCAAATACCCCGACCACCAACGGCAGCGCCGCCGCCAGTAGTCCGCCGAAAACCCACGTCAGCACAAGGAAACTCAGCGGAAGCGAGATGGCTTCCATCACGAGCAAGTCTTTTTTGGTTTGGTCGATGAGCTGCACGGAGCCCATCACCTCGCCGCCCGCCTTGACCGTGACGCCGTCAACGTCGTGCAGTCCCTCGGTGAGCGTCTTTGCGTGCACCTGTGCGCCACTCTCGCCGCCGGTGATGCCCGCGACGATCAGTCCGGTCTTCCCGTCCTTACTGATCAACGCCGGCTCAGCCTGCGCTGGCGCCGTCCACGCCGATGTCACTTCGGCAACGAACGGCAAGCGCGTCAAGCGCGCGACGAGCTCCGTGCCGGCCGCCCGCGCTGCCGGGCTGTGCACGCCTGCATCCGAGGTGACGGCAATGATCATCCGCATGTCACCTTGGCTGAATTTTTCCGACAGCAGCCGCGATGCACGGGATGACTCCGATGTCGGATCCCCGAAACCGCCGGGCGGCAGGTCCTTGGCGATGGGGATACCGAAGATCGCGGCTCCGACCATGATCAGCAACGCGACGGCGATAATCCGCCGCGGCGCGGCCAGAGCCAGTCTTGCGATTGCCTGCAGCACTAGCGGTCCTTCCTGGATAGGGAGAGGGCCACTAGGGCGGCCCTGGTGGCTGGCATGAACGCAACGTAGGACCGCAGTGTGGTCATCACACGCGTAGCCGACTACCTGTCTTCGCCGTCCGAGAGCGATTAGTCGATCACGGGAACACGGCCTCGATGACCGACGGGCGCACCCCCGGAATCAGCGGCGATTCAGCAGCCGCGAATCGCACTATGGGCAACCGCTCCCGCGCTACGGTGCGGGTATGGGCGAATATCGCGACATGTTCAACGCCAGCATCGCCGATCCCGTGGCCTTCTGGGCCGACGCCGCGCGGGCGGTGGCGTGGACCCGCGAACCGCAGCGCGTCCTCGATGACTCCAATCCGCCGTTCTACCGGTGGTTTCCCGACGGTGAGCTGAACACCTGCGCCAACGCGCTGGACCGCCACGTCGACGGTGGCCGCGCCGAGCAGCCGGCGCTGATCTATGACTCGCCGGTGACCGGGTCGCAGCGCACCTACACCTACCGCGAGCTGCTCGACGAAACCGCCCGCTTCGCCGGAGCGCTGCGCGGATTGGGTGTCGGCAAGGGCGACCGAGTCGTCATCTACATGCCGATGGTGCCTGAGGCGGTGATCGCGATGCTCGCGTGCGCACGTCTCGGCGCGGTGCATTCGGTGGTGTTCGGTGGGTTCGCGGCGCACGAACTCGCCGCGCGCATCGACGACGCGCAACCGGCCGTCATCGTGTCGGCATCGTGTGGCGTCGAGCCGACCAGAACGGTGGACTACAAGCCAATGCTCGACGCCGCGCTCGACATCGCCGAGCACTCCCCGCCGGCGTGCGTCATCCTGCAGCGCGAGCAGCTTCGTTGCGAGCCGCTCGCGGGCCGCGACCACGATTGGCACGACCTGATGGCCGATGCACAACCCGTCAACGCGGTGCCTGTCGCCGCGACCGACCCGCTGTACGTGCTGTACACCTCCGGTACCACAGGCAAGCCCAAGGGCATCGTCCGCGATAACGGCGGGCATGCGGTGGCGCTGCTGTGGAGCATGCGGTACATCTACGACACTGCACCCGGCGAAGTTTACTGGGCCGCTTCGGATGTCGGCTGGGTTGTCGGCCACTCCTACATCGTGTACGGGCCATTGCTACTCGGCGCGACGACCATGCTGTACGAGGGCAAGCCCGTCGGCACCCCCGATGCGGGCGCGTTCTGGCGTGTCGCGTCGGAGCACGGCGTCAAGGCGTTGTTCACCGCGCCGACGGCGATCCGAGCGATCAAGAAGGAAGACCCCGAGGGTCTGCATCTCGTCAAGTACGACCTGTCGGCGCTGAAGTACTTGTTCCAAGCCGGCGAACGTCTCGATCCCGGCACATACGGCTGGGCGTCGGACATACTCGGCATCCCGGTCGCGGACCACTGGTGGCAGACAGAAACGGGCTGGAGCATCGCCGCCAACCCGATGGGCGTCGAACCGCTGCCGATCAAGCCAGGCTCCGTGTCGGTGCCGATGCCGGGCTACGACGTGCGGATCTTGCGGCCGGACGGCTCGGAGTGCGACGCCAACGAAGAAGGGGCGATCTGCGTACGCTTGCCGCTGCCGCCGGGCACCCTGCCGACTCTGTGGCGCGACGATGAGCGCTATGTTTCCTCCTACCTGTCGGCGTTCCCTGGCTACTACCTGACCGGCGACGGCGGGTACTTCGACGAGGACGGCTACCTGTTCGTGATGGGCCGCACCGACGACGTGATCAACGTTGCGGGACACCGGATGTCGACGGGCTCGATCGAGACGGTGCTGGCGGGGCACCCTGCCGTCGCGGAGTGCGCGGTGATCGGTGTCGCCGACGAGATCAAGGGTCAGGTGCCGCGCGGTTTCGTCGTGCTCAAGGCTGGTGCGACGGCGGAGCGACTGGCCGATGAATTGATCGAAGCGGTGCGCGAAAACATCGGCGCGGTGGCGTGTTTCAAACTCGTCGACGTTGTTCCAGCGCTGCCGAAGACGCGGTCGGGAAAGATACTGCGCAAGACGATGCGGGGCATCGCCGACGGGCGCAACGAGGCGCCGCCGTCGACCATCGAGGACCCTGCGGTGCTCGATGCGCTGAAACCGATTCTCCGCGCGTAAGTCTGCGCGCGTGTCTCTACGGCTCATCAAGGCGTGAGGTCTCCACGCGTTAGGAAGCGAGCGACGAATCGGACGGGCGTGGGTAGTCGTCATAAAACCCCGCGCCGGATTTCACCCCCAGCCGACCCTGCTCCACATAACTGCGTAACACCCGCCGGGGCCCTTCCGGGTACTCCGGGTGCTCGGCGCAGTAGTGCTCCTCGATGTCCAAGACGACGTCCAGGCCGACCCGATCCATCATCCGGAAAGGCCCGGCGGCGGAGCCGCTGTTGATCTCAAACATCCGGTCGACTTCCTGCGGTGTGGACACGCCTTCGGCAACGACCTCCAGCGACTCCCGCTTCACCGCCGCCCATACCCGGTTGAAGATGAATCCGGTGCTCTCCCTGCGCGCTTCGAACGGGTAGAAACCAAACCGCGGCAACGTCGCCAATACGAAGTCGATGACGTCGCGGTCGGTCTTGCCGCAGGACATGACGTCGACAGCGTTCTGTTTCGGCGGCATGTAGAAGTGGATGTTCAGCACGCGTTCGGGATGGTTGACATTGTCCAAGAACAGCCGGCTGGCATAGGACGACGAATTGCTGGCAAGGACGGCATCGGTGGGCGACAGCTCGTCGAGCTGTCCGAACACCTGCCGTTTCAGCTCGAGCCGCTCGGGGACCGCCTCGATGACCAGCCACGCCTCGTGCACCGCGTCGCCGAGGTCAGCATTGACCGAAACCTGGCCCGGCACAACACCACTGAGCCGGTCCGCCAACGCGGGCAGGTTCTGCGCGACGTAGTCGACAGCGGCGCGGCGTTGCGCCTCGGCGAGGTCATGGATTCGTACGTCAGCGCCGTGTGCGGCGAACATCAGCGCGATACGGCGGCCGAGCGTTCCGGCGCCGATCACGGCCACCGGCCGGCTTGCAAAATCGGTTGGCAGAGTGAAACTCATTGCATCCTCCTAATTTTCCGCGGGCAGCTCGGCGTAGGCGATACCGGTGAGGTTGCCTTGCACCGCCCGCATGGGTCGGCTGCCGGTTCCGTCGAGGGCGGCCACCCAGATGTTGCCGCCCAGGTCGGTGACGAACATACGGTTTCTGGCTGGGTCGAGGGCGATACCGATGCCTTCCATCAGGTGGGTCAGCACGATTTCGGGTTCGCTCCGGCCGATGGCGTCTAGTTGGGCCCGGTTAACGGTGTTGCCATGTGGCGGGTCGCCGCGGTCGGTCCAGTACAGCGTGCGTGTGTTGTGCTCGATTTCGAGGTCGATGGGTTCGGGCAGGTCTTTGAACAACACCTCGATGTCGCTGCGGCGCGACGCGGTCTCGCCTGCGGGAAGGTCGATTCCGGCCCGTAGGATCCGGCCGAGGCCGGCGTCGCTGGGGCCTTTCTGCGTCCAGTAGAGATGCCCGCCGACGTGGTCGACGGCGATCCCGACGCACCAGTTCGTCTGGTCGCGGCGGTCGGTGTCGCCCTGCCCGGTCTGCACGAGGGTCTCGACGTTGGAGCCGTCAAGGTCGCAGCGCATCACCCGCATGCCTTCCCGGTCCGACCAATACAGCTTGCGGCCCACGGGATCGAAATGAAGTTGCTTGGGGGTGTAGGTGCCACCGCTGGGAACGATCGTGGTGCGGTTGCCTCCGTCGAGGTCGGCCCGTTCGATCGAGCCGTCGTTGGCGGGCGGAATCCCCATGTTGGTCCAGTAGACGTGGCCGGCCGCGACATCGACCGCGACACCGTCAGGGACGGGGCACCCGGTGACCAGGAACGTCTTGTCGGAGCCGTCGGGGTTGATGGAGAACAGCCGTCCGCCACCGCTGGCTTCCAGCACGAACAATTTTCCGGTCAGGGTCATGATTGGTCCTTTCGAGCAGTAAGCGTGTCAACATCTTTGGCACGCTGATTAGTCAATTCCGTTGTGGTTTGACGCTGAGGCGTGACGGTGGGGGTTCGGAACCGCACCGTTGCGCGACACCATTACGTACCCGCAATACCGAAGGTCATGGGTATCATCGCCGACACCCATACATCGCGCTCAGCATCGTTGCCTCCGTACGGCCCGGGCTTTTCAGGCGTTCGTCCCGCAGGAGGCCCCGTATTCGGCGCGCACCGCGAGCAGCCCGAACAGCATCTCGTCGCGCTCGGCGGCCAGCTCGTCGATCGATCGGCCGTCGGCTTCTTCGAGGACGCCCTTGACGATCTGGTGGGCCAGTTCCGGGGTGAGTTCGGGGTTGCCGAGTCCGGGCCAGCCGGCGGCCATGCGCGGCATCAGGTGCTCCATGAAGTGTTCGATGCCGCCTTCGCCGCCGCCGAGGTGCCAGAGCAGGTTGGGTCCCATGACGCCCCAGCGCAGGCCGGGGCCCCAGGACACCGCGTCGTCGGCGTCGTTGACGTCGAGCACGCCTTGGCCGATCAGGTAGACCACTTCCCGGTACAGCGCCGATTGCAGACGGTTGGCGACGTGGCCGGGCAGCTCCTTTTTGAGGTGGATGGGTTTCTTGCCGATCGAGGCGTAGAACACCATCGCGTCGTGGATGGTTTGCGGGGCGGTCTTGGTGCCGCCGACGACCTCCACCAAGGGAATGACGTGTGGGGGGTTGAAGGGGTGCCCGATCACGGTGCGCTCGGGGCGCTGGCATTCAGCCTGCATCACGCTCATCGTGATGCCCGAGGAACTCGAGGCGATGATCGCCTCGGGTGGGGTGGCGTCGTCGATGTCGGCGAACAGCTTGATCTTCAGTTCCGGGCGCTCGGGGGCGTTTTCCTGAACGAAGTCGGCATCGGCCAGTGCGGCGCGCAGATCGGAGGTGAACTTCAGCCGATCCGGTGAGGCCCCGGCCGCCAGGCCCAGCGTCGAGGCGCCCGGCCAGGCGGCTTCGACGTAGGAGCGCAGCGCCGCCTCGGCGCCGGGCGCGGGGTCGGTGGCGGTGACATCGAAGCCGCGGGCCAGATAGTGCGTTGCCCAACTGGCGCCGATGGTTCCGGTGCCGACGATGGCGATGTTGCGCACCGGGTTGCGTGTACTAGTCATGATGGTTGCTCCTTTGAGGTGTGGGTGGCTGGTTAGCGGCCGCGCCAGACGGGGGCGCGTTTTTCGGCGAAGGCCAGCGCTCCTTCGTGCGCGTCTTCGCTGTCGAGCAGGCTGTGGGCATCTTCGGATTGACGGGCGAACGCCGCGGCGTCGTTGAGGCCCTGGGTGTCGCGCAGTACCGCTTTGACTTTCGCCAACGCCAGCGGCGCATTGACCGCGATGCGCCGGGCCAGCTGGTGGGCGGCGGATAGTGCGGCGCCGGGTTCGGTCAGTTTGCTGACGAGCCCGTAGTGCTCGGCATCGACGGCCGCCAGCGGCTCACCGGTGAGCAGCACCTTCAGCGCGACGTGATAGGGGATGCGCTGGGGTAGGCGGATCACACCACCTTCGCCGGCGATGAGTCCCCGTTTCACCTCGGGCAGCCCGAATTTGGCGTTCTGGGCCGCGACGATCACGTCGCAGGCCAGCACCATTTCGAAGCCACCACCGAGCGCCCATCCTTCGACGGCCGCGATCAGCGGCTTGCGCACCACGGATTGGGTGAGCCCGCCGAATCCGCGACCGGGCAGGATCGGGGTCTGCCCGCCCGCGAACGCCTTGAGGTCCAT
>DATMMZ010000124.1:0-20389 GCA_035569455.1 Mycobacterium sp.
TTTTTCTTCTGTGTTTTCCGCGGCGCCGGTGCGGGTGCGCGGCGATGCCCGTTGGGCGCCGACCCGGCGGACTCGCTGACCATCTCGATGGCCTTCTCGGTGTATACGCGGTAGCCGAAGTTCGGCAGGTAGCCGTGGATTTCGGGCGTGTCGAGATCGCGCATGAACTGCAAGATCTCCCGGCTGAACACCTGACCGGGCACCAGCACCGGAAATCCCGGAGGGTAGGGCGTTACGTAAGTCGCCGACACGATGTCGACTCCCGCCTCCAGCCGTTCATAAATCTGCTCGCCGCTGAGGTATTCGCAATTGGTGTCGTCGTAGGACAGGTAGAACGCTCGGCGGACATCCCCTTCGGGCGTCGGCTCGCTTCCGCTGTGATCCAGGAATACGGGGTGAAAGCCGCTGAAATCGGGCAGGGGCAACGACATTTCGGTAAGCCGGAAAACCGCCTGCTCGAAGTGTTCGCGCTCACCAAGACTCATCTCGGAGATGTCCTGGTCGAGCTCGCGGGCAATGTTGACCAGAACCTCCACCAGGAAGGCGACCGAGCTGCGTGTGGTGCCGATATTGGTCATGAACAGCACGCTGTTGCGCGACGTCTTATTGATCTGAATTCCGTAGCGGTCCATCAACTGTTCGCGTTTGAAGGTGTCTCCGTCGTAGCCGGTGGACCCGATGTACAGGGTGATTCTCGACGGATCGAGCACGAACTCGTCCTGATCCCAGGCGGCCATCATGTTGCGTAGCCCCGAGCGCAGGGGCTGGGCGATGGCCGACGGCCGGAACTCATCCGGGATCAAATCGGAAGTCCGAAGGCACCTCATGTACTTGCTGAGCAAGGGATGGTTGTCGATCGCGTCGCGCAGCTGCATCGCGTTCTCAATCTGCCGCTGCACCAGTTCGACGCCCTCGAGCGCCACCTGTCGGCGACCCAGGTCCAACGACGCGAGGATCTGGTAATTGGGCGAGGTCGACGTGTGCGCCATGTAGGCCTCGTGGAACGGCTCCGCGACCTTCTGGTCGAAGTCCTGATCGAAGACATGGATCATCGATCCCTGCCGCAGCGCGGTCAGCGTCTTGTGCGTCGATTGGGTGGCATACACGCGAACCCGGGCCCTCGCCGGGTCGGGCATGAGACGACGATCCAAGAGGTCTTCGTCGCTGGGTTCATCCTCAACCTGGGCGGCAAGGTACTCCTCGAACCGCCCCCTGTAGTCGGGGTCCTGCAACCGCTCCCGCAACGCCCGTGCCGACGCCATCGCGGTGCGCGTCCGGTAGACCGGGTGAAAACGTGCGAACGCGAACCATGCCTCGTCCCACAGGAACACCAGGTCGGGCTTGATCGCGAGGCACTCCTCCATCACGCGCTCGACGTCGTAGACGATCCCGTCGAAGGTGCAGTTCGTCAGCGACATCATCTTGACGCGGTCGAGCTTGCCAGCACGCTTCAGCGCCAACAATTTCGACTTGATCTCGCGCAGCGGCACCGCACCGTACATCGAGTAGTCGTTGAGCGGATAAGCCTCCAAATAAACGACATTCGCGCCGGCGAGCATCATCCCGTAGTGATGCGACTGGTGGCAGTTGCGGTCCAGCAGCACGATCTCGCCGGGCGCCACCAATGCCTGGGTGACGATCTTGTTGGCCGTCGACGTTCCGTTGGTGACGAAGTACGTGTGGCGCGACCCGTAGGCTTTTGCCGCCAGCTGTTGCGACTCCCGCAGCGGCCCGGTCGGCTCGAGCAGCGAGTCGAGGCCGCCGCACGTCGCCGACGTCTCGGCCATGAACACTTCCAGGCCGTAAAAGCCGACCATGTCCTTGATCCAGTGCGAGTTGACGATCGACTTGCCCTGCGAAATCGGCAGGGCGTGAAAGACGCCCGTGGGCCGGTGGCTGTACTCCTTGAGCGCGCTGAAGAACGGGGTGCGGTAGCGCGCCGCCACACCCTGCAGGATCGACAGGTGAAGCTCGAGCATGCCTTCCCGGGCATGGAAGACCCTCCGGAAGTACTGGCCCAGGCGCCCGGCGATGTCCTCCACCTCGATCTCGGTCATCATGTACAGGTCGAGCTCGGGCCGTAGGTTGGCCAGGGATACCGCGAGGATCTGCGCGCGTTCTTCCGGCGACTGGTGATCGTTCAGCTCATGCTGCACGTCGCTGTCGACGAACTCCGACAGAGCCGACAGGTCCCGTGTTGACTGATGCGAGAAACGGCGCCGGATCACCACCGCCTGCAGGTTGACGTTGAGCCGTGCCGCGATGAGGGCCTCGTCCCCGCTAGACACCACCACGAGCTCGTAGACGAACTCGTCGTCGGGCCGGCGCCATTTGCGCACCTCGTTACGCAACGCCCGCTCCTGGGCCTCGGTCATCTTTTCGACGACGAGCACCTCGAAATAGGGCCGGTCGGCTTGCGCCGCCGGTTGATGCTCGAGCTGACGTGGATCGGTGGGAAACATGTCCAGGTCGTCGGCACCGGCGTTGTCGACGTCCCCGGAGCGATAGGACTCCGTGGTCAGCGCGCGGTTGATCCGCCCGACCGCCTGGGCGAACTTGTCATAGCTACCGGCGGCAAAAAGTCGTTGAACAAGGGCGAATTGCGGCGAGCCGGGATAGGCCCAGTAGGGCTCCAGTGTGCTCAGGCGAGCCAGCAATTCCTGGCATGCCTTCGCCCATTTTTCTTTCAACGCTCCCGTGGTGGTCGGCCGCGTCAGCCGATCAGCGGCCTCCTCCAGCCGGCACCACGAGTCACTGCGGACCTGCCACAGGCTGTTGTAAGCGCGCAAATGTTCTGTCATGGCGGCCCTTTCCCGACTCGCGGCGGCTCCTCCGTCCCGGTGCGTGGGGTCAAGATTCCCAGACCCAATCCGCCCGCTGGTGACCAAAAGACAAACAATGGGCGTCCGTCACGTGACAGCCCGAACAGACGACGGTAACGGGGTCCCAGGTGGTCCAACCGCCGTGGTTCCTTGCATCCGGTGCCGCTACGCGGCTCACAATAGGAGGATGGATGGAATCGCTGGGCAGTCTCCACCTGGGGAAGATCGTCGTCGCTGGTGTACTGGCATTGGCGGGATTAATGACCACCGGCGTCGGCATCAGCAACGCTGCCACGCTTCAGACGGAGGGCACGTGTCCGAGTCGGGCGGCCTGTTACGCAGCGGGTCCGCGCGTCAAGGCCACAACGGCTGGGAACTGGAACGATTTCTGGTGTGTCCCGGATCATGCGGCTGCTGGTTCGTGGCGCCTGGTTCTGGCCAACTGAAGTTGGTCGGCGACTGGCCACGCACAGTGCGGCGTCGGGGCGTCGTCGTGGTACGCGCGGATCTTTCCGCAGCACAGGAATTTTCGTCCATGTAACGCTCTCCTGGCGATTGCCTCCCAGCCAACGGGGGCGAATGCCCAGGCGTGCGTGAGCACCCTGTGATTGGCAAAACCGGGGCGCGCGGATCCACGGTAAGGGAGGATTCTTGACGCGGCGCCGTCGATGCGGGCAGGAATACGCCGTCCTATAACTGTGCGGAGGTGACGAACGATGGGCCATTACCGATCGAACGTGCGAGACCTGGAGTTCAACCTGTTCGAGGTTCTCGGCCTGGACGCCGTGCTCGATTCGGGCGCCTACGGCGATCTCGACACGGCGACGGTACGTGAGACTCTCCGTGAGGTGGCGCGGCTGTCCGAGGGGCCGATCGCAGACTCGTTCGTCGATGCCGATCGCAATCCGCCGCGGTTCGTCCCGGGCGAGCACACGATCACGGTGCCGGATTCGGTGCGGCGATCCGTGGCCGCGTTCAAGGATGCCGGGTGGTGGCGGATCGGGATGTCCGAGGTCATCGGTGGGGTGCCGGCACCGTCCCCGGTGGCCTGCGCGGTCAACGAGATGATGGCCTGCGCGAACCCGGCCATTCAGTGGTACAGCACTCCGGTCATGTCGCAAGTGCTCGCGCTCGTCGGAACCGAACAGCAGAAGCGTTGGGCGCGAATCGGTTTGGAGCGCGGCTGGACGGGCACGATGGCGCTGACCGAACCCGACGCGGGTTCCGACGTCGGCGCGGGGCGCACCAAGGCGATCGCGCAACCAGACGGCGCCTGGCACATCGAGGGTGTGAAGCGGTTCATCTCCGGCGGCGATGTCGGTGACACCGCGGAGAACCTGTTCCACCTCGTGCTGGCGCGTCCGGAGGATGCCGGACCCGGTACGAAGGGCCTGAGCCTGTTCTACGTCCCGAAATACCTGTTTGACCCGGACACGCTGGACCTGCGGGAGCGCAACGGGGTGTTCGCGACGGCGCTGGAAGAAAAGATGGGCATAAAAGCGTCCCCGACCTGCGAATTGACGTTCGGCGCGACCGACATCCCCGCCGTCGGGTACCTGGTCGGCGACGTGCACGACGGCATCGCCCAGATGTTCAAGGCCATCGAGTACGCGCGGATGATGGTCGGTATCAAGTCTATCGGGACACTGTCGACCGCGTACCTGCACGCGCTCGACTATGCACAGCAGCGTGTGCAGGGCCCTGACCTGACCCGCTTCACTGACAAGACCGCACCCCGGGTGCCGATCACGCGCCACCCGGACGTGCGGCGAAGCCTCATGTTGCAGAAGGCGTACGCCGAGGGATTGCGCGCACTGTACATGTACGCGGCCGCGCACTCCTACGAATCCGGGGTCGCGCTGGTGCCGGGCGTTGACGCCGACTTGGCGGCGCGGGTGCTGGACCTGCTGCTGCCGATCGTCAAGGGCGTCGGATCCGAGAAGTCGTACTACTGGATCAACGAAAGCCTGCAAACCCTGGGCGGATCGGGGTATCTGAAGGACTATCCCATCGAGCAATACGCCCGAGACGCCAGAATCGACTCACTCTACGAAGGCACCACCGCGATCCAGTCGCTGGACTTCGTGTTCCGCAAGATCGCGCGCGACCGAGGCGTCGCCCTCGCGCATGTCGCCGGCCAGATCACCGCGTTCATCGACAACATCACCGGCGATCGGCTCAAGGCCGAGCGCACGCTCCTGGCGGCGGCACTGTCGGACGTGCAGGCGATGACCGGCACGCTTACGACGTATCTGCTTGCCGCGGAACATAATCCCACGGAGCTGTACAAGATCGGGCTGGTGTCGGTGGCATATCTGCATGCCGTCGGCGACACGCTCATTGCGTGGCGACTGCTCGTGCAGGCCGACATCGCGGCTGCCGCACTCGATGCCGGTGCTGACGATTCCTTCTACCGCGGCAAGCTCGCCGCCGCCACGTTCTTCGCCAAGACGATCCTGCCGGCGATCTCGGCGACCCGCGCCGTCGTCGAGAACGTCGACATCGACCTGATGGAACTTGCCGACGACGCTTTCTGACGCTTTGCCGAAGGGCGCCCGTCGTACCGCCGAGCTGACATGAACGCCTCCTCTCGGTGGATAACCGGCGCCATCCGTCAATTTCAATATGACGTTGGTTCTTTGGTACCTCCGATATTTGAGGCGTATGCGCGGGTGTTTCACCCGGCTTATCGCCTCGTACAACGAATGCCTGACCCGCGTGAAATTGCCGTCTCGTGGAAGGCGGTGGCGGAGGCTAATGGTCGAGTCGCGCACCCGGCCATGGAATGGGGATCCCTGGTCGGCTCATGGCAAATGCAAAGTCAGCCGGGGCTATGGGATCGTCGGCCAGATACGGGTCGGCTTCCTGTCCACGTCACCAAGGAGCTAAGTCTCCTATTAAAGCGAAGCTCGCGGTCTGACAGGGTGATGTATGCCCTATGGAACGGGTACGGCGGGATGCAGATAGGGAATGCCGAGTTGATCGAACTGCCACATCGTCCGATGTATCTGATAACGGGGTCAATCGAGAACGCAACCGAGCCGTTCGGCATACCAGGTCGTACCGCGAGTCTATGGTGGCCACGCGATCAGCAATGGTGTGTGGCAACGGATGTCGATTTGATGACCACATATGTTGGTGGTGGAGCGAATTGTGTAAAGGCCATCATCAATAGCGATGCACTGGAAGCAATGCCGGTGACCATTGATCAACGAGTGACGTGGGACGCAGACACGGTCAACCCGCTTCCCGATTCTCCGTAGCCGGCATCGTCAAATTTGTTCGGTTAGCTCGCTGGATACCTGCCAGAGTCGGTCGGCATTGTTTGGGTCGAGTGCGTAAGGCGCGACGCCGCCAATGTGGCCCTCGCGCTCATGTACCACTGGCGCCTCGGCGCAGTCCTCATAGTAGCGACCGGTGACCCCTTCGACATCAGGACTGGCCGCCAGTAACACGGAGGTGGCGGCGCCTTGCTCGATCGTCTTGACCGGGGGCAGCGCCAGGTCCGTCTCTTTCCCGAAATTGGCGAGGTCGTCGGGGCCCATGTGTCGCGCGAGCGCGGTACTGGCGATGTTGCCGGGCATCAGTGCGTTGACCGTGATGCCGTCGTCGGCCCAACGTTGCGCGGCGCCGACGGCGAACAGCACATTGGCTGACTTGGACTGGCCGTAGGACGTCCATTGGTCGTAGGGGCGAAACCGGTAGTGCAGGTCGTCGAAGACCACTGGGGAGAACAGGTGCCCGATGGACGCGACGGACACCACGCGGGCGCCGTCCGCCGCGGCCAGTGATCGGTGCAGGCCGCTGGCGAGCGCGAAATGACCGAGATGGTTTGTGGCGAACTGCATCTCACACCCGGCCGGGGTGAGGGTGAGCTTCGGCAGGGCCATCACGCCGGCGTTGTTGACCAGGATGTGCAGCGGGCCCGTCCACGCGCGCACGAACCCGGCCACCGAGGCCGGATCGGCCAGGTCAAGCTGTGCGACCTGCGGCGCACCCGATCCCGGCGGCAGCGCTTTGGCGATCTCGTCCGCGACTTTCCCGCCGGCCTCGACGTTGCGTACCGCCAACGTCACGTCGGCACCCGCGGACGCCAGCGCGCGGGCGGTCTCGACACCGATTCCGGAACTGGCACCCGTCACCACTACGCGGCGTCCGTGCAGATCCACGTCATCGACGATCTCGGCCGCAGTGGTGGCGGCTCCGTATTTGTGCGCAGGCATGCGACCACGATCCACCTGCACACGCCCGTTATCCAGACCATGACGTTGCTGGTAATCCCAGAGCCACCCTGTCTGACACACGCCGCACTACCCTTGACCGATGGAGACAACCCGCGGGCTGGCGGCTTTTCTGCGAGCCCGCCGCGAATTGCTCAAGCCTGCCGATGTCGGCCTACCGGTCAGCGAGCGTAGACGCGTCGAGGGATTGCGTCGCGAAGAAGTCGCGATGCTTGCGGGCATCAGTACCGAGTACTACCTCAGACTCGAGCAAGGACGAGACCATCAGCCCTCCGACCAAGTCCTTGACGGGCTTGCCCGCGCCCTGCAACTCGACGAAGACGCGAGCAATCACCTGCGCGCGTTGGCGCGACCGGCGCCGCGTCGGCGTGGACGCTCCGTCTCTGAAAGGTGCGACCCGGCAGTGCAAACTCTCATCGACAGTTGGCCGCTTACCCCTACGTTCGTTGTCAACCGGAACATGGCGATACTGGCGTCCAATCGCATGGCGCGAGCGGTGTCGCACCTTTTCACCCCTGGCCAAAACATCCTGCGCGCGGCGTTTCTCGAGCCTGAAATGCGTATGCTCTACCGTGATTGGGAACGGTTCACGACCAGGATCGTCCCGTTCTTGCGAGCCGTGCTCGGCGCGGAGCAACCCGATCGCGAACTTCTCGAGCTCATCGGCGAACTCAGCATCGCCAGCAAGCGATTCGCCACATTGTGGGCGCGTCACGATGTCAAGCACCGAAGCACCGGTCCGACCGCCTTTTATCACCCGCAAGTCGGGCCGCTCGATCTGCACTACACGATCCTGCACCTGCCGGATCAGCGCCAGATGATCGTCACCTACCACGCCGACCCTGGCTCACCATCCGAAGAAAACCTCCGTCTGCTCGCCAGTTTGACAACTTAGGCGCCGACGAGCGGCTTTGGTCACGACTGTTGTTCGTCGAACACGAATACGACTTTGCCTTCCCGGCCGGTGTCGCCCTGGGCGAGGCTTATCGCGTCCTTCCAGTCCTCCAGCCGCACGGTGCGGGCGACCCGTGCGCTGAGCGTGCCGTCGCCAACCATCGCCACCAGCTCGCGATAGGTGTCGTGCACCTTCGCGGTGTCGGTATTGCGTAACCAGTTGATCAGCCAGAATCCGGTCCAGTTCACGTGGCGGCCGATCAGCTCAAGCACGGACACCGAGGCGCTTTGCCCCGATAAAGCCGCGTAAGACACCAATGTCCCGCCGAACCGTAGGTGATGGGCGAGCTGCCGCGCCGAGCGGCCGCCGACGGAGTCGACGACGATGTCGAGATCGGTGCCGCTCAGTGCCTGCGCCAGATTGGCTTCGAGATCGTCGTCGTCGATCACGACCCGATCGCCACCCCAGCTGCGGACCTGCTCGGCCGCGGCCTCGCGGCGGACCACGCTCATGGTTTTCCAGCCGAACCGGCGTGCCAATTTGATCAGGTACTCGCCGACCGCCGAGTTGCCCGCCGTCTGGCCGATCCACCGGTCGCTCGTCGATGGATCTCCGTAGTTACGCAGCAGCAGCAGGGCGGTTATCGGGTTGATCCCGACCATCGCGAGCTGAACGGTGTCGATATCGTCTGGCACGACGACGATGTCGGTCGTGGCGGCGATCAAGTGGGTGGCCCAGGTGCCGTGGCGGTAGGTCGGCACAAGTAGCACGCGCGCACCGACCAGTGACTCATCCTCGCCTGGGCCGACGGCCAGGACCCGGCCGACGCCTTCGCCTCCGACGTCTGAGGGCGGCTGCGGGGTGATGAAGTACTGGCCGCTGACGTAGAGGAAATCCGAGGCGTTGATGGTGGCGGCCTCAACCTCGACGAGCACTTGGCCAGGACCCGGTGCGGGTGCGTCGAATTCGACGAGTTCTAGGACGTCGGCGGGCGCGCCGATCGCGGTGATCTGGAGCTTACGCATAATCTACCTTCCCGATATGTTGGGATTAATCCTGTTTGATGACGTGCAACGCGCTCAGCGGCCCGCCGAGCTGCATCAGCCGCCCGCCCTCACGCAGGCCGCCCACTAGCACGGGCGCGAACCCCAGCGCCTCGCCGAATGCGGCGAACTCGCCGTTGACCGCATCGTCGTCGCCGGCGAAAAACAACACTTGGCGGCCGTCGGGGTGCCGGGGGTCGGCCATGATGTACTCGGCAAACATGGCGTTAAAAGCCTTGATGACCGTAGCGCCCGGCAGGTGCCGGGCCACCCACTCGCTGCCGGTCACATCACCGAGATCAACGAATCCGGAGTAGGTGGGTTCGTATTGAGCGAATTGATTGGTGGCGTCAACGACGACACGACCCGACCAGTCCGGCACCTCGCCGGCCAACTCGGGAACCTTGACAAAGGGAATGGCAAAAACCACCAGGTCGGCATCGGCCGCCTGCGCCACTGTGCCTGCGGACGCGCCCTCGCCCAGCTCGCAGACCAGTTCTTTCAATGTGTCTGGGCCGCGACTGTTGCTGAGTACGACTGGAATTCGCGCGGACCAAGCGCGTGTGGCGACGGCGCGTCCGACAGCTCCCGATCCGATGATTCCAATTCTGGCGAACAAGGTGTGCCTCATTTCGGTTCGATCGCAGCACTCACGCTAGCCCATTCTGTAACAGTCAGTCAATAACTATTGTGTACTGGATGATCAGAAACTCGTGTGCTGTGGTGCTCAGGCGGTTTACGGACGCGGTAGCAGTCCGATCGCCTGCTCGGCGACGGCGACGATCGCACGCGGCGGCATCCCGCCCTTGCGCAGCGCCTCAGCCCCCCGTAGCAGCGCCAGGATCAGCAGCGCAAATTCGTCTGGGTCGGCGTCCGGGTCGATATCTCCGTCGCGTTGGCCCACTCGGATAGCTTCGGCTATGTCGCGCTGATAGGCGTCGAGCCACTTGCGGACTCGGCGGGCGACGTCCTTGTCGGTCGCCCCCATCTCGGCGGCGCTCTTGGCCATCAGGCAGCCCCGGCCCTTGGTGTCAGCGGTCAAAATCTTCGTGACAGAACGGATGTGATCAACCAGGCGGTCACGGCCGCTTATTTTCGGATCGCGCAAATCGGCCAACACTTGGTCCCCGAGCGCGGTCGCGTAGTCATCCATCGCCCGCAGGAACAAGGTGCGCTTGTCAGTGAATGCTGCATACAGGCTGCCACGACCCAGTCCGGTCACATCGGTCAAATCATCGAGCGAGGTCCCGTTGAAGCCGTGTAGCCAGAACTGATCGCGCGCGGCCTGAACAACCTCGGCTTCGTCAAACTTTCGTGGTCGAGCCATGACAGCAGGTTACCCGACCCTTAAAACATTATTGACTGATCGAGCCAAAACTCCCTACGCTAGTTATGTACCAGTTGATCAAGAACGCGGAGCGCGAGGTGGGGTCATATGGGTCTGGGCGCGGTGTATATGGAGGCGGGCGATCCTGCCGACGTGGTCAAACTCAGCGATGTGGACGAACCCAGCGATCCGGGTCCTGGTCAAGTCGTTATCCGTGTCACCCTGTTCCCCATTCACTGGGGCGATCTGCAGGCCATTCAACTGGCTTCGCCGACCGGGCGGGTAGGCGCCGGCGTGGAGGCCACCGGTGTCGTGGAGAAAGTCGGGCCCGGCGTGCACCACGTGAAACCCGGTGCCCGGGTGAGTGTTTTCCCGCAGGCGGGCGCGTGGGCTGAGCGCGTCACCGCGGATGCGCAGTTCGTGGTGCCCGTTCCCGACTCGGTTCCCGACGAGGTCGCGGCCCAGATGCTCGTCAACCCCCTAACGGTGCTTATGTTGCGCCGCGAAGCCGAGAAGCACTTCACCACGGGTTATGACGGTGTCGTCCTCAACAACGCTGCCGGGGGCGCGGTGGGCCGACTGGTCACCGCAGGTTTCAGCAACCACCACATCGCCACGGTCAGTCTGGCCCGGAGAGCCGAGACCGCGCAGCAGCTACGCGAGCGCTTTCCCGAGGTGCCCGTGGTGGTGACCGAAGATCCCGACTGGCCGGCTGCGGCGCGTGAGCTGATCGGCGGCCGCACCGTTGGGGCAGCGCTGGATCCCATCGCTGGTGCCCTGGGCGCAGATCTTCTGGGTCTGGTGTCTCCGGGCGGCACCGTGGTGGTGTACGGACGAATGGCGGATGAGCCGATCCCCGTCCACGCCACGGCGCTACTAGACCGTGGCCTGACCCTGCGGGGCGCCACCATCGGACGTTGGGTCGCCACCGCCTCGCCGGAGCAGCGTCTCTCCGACACAAACACCGCTTGCCAAATGGCCCAAGCATTATCAAGCCAATTCGACGTGGCTGCCATCTATCCCATCGCGGAGTTGTCCGACGCCATCCGTCATGCCACCAAACCCGGCAAGATCGGCACAGTGCTGGTACGCCCCTAAACTGGTTGCGGCGCTACGGCGCAACGCCCGGGCGCGACATCTTGGCCGAGCGGTCCGTGCTGGGTTGGTCATTCCAGCCGGCACTGCGTACCACGTCGAACCATGACACCGCCGGTGTCGTCGGGTAAATCAGCTGATGCATGTGGCCGGGGAAGGTCAGAGGAGGTCCCTTGGCCGGGTTGGCCTCCACTTGGTCTGCAATGAGTTCGGTCAGCGCGAAGCCGAGGTCGTGGCGTGGCCACGATGAATGCACCCGATCGGCGAAGCCCGGCGGAAGCAGTTGTCTGTCAGTGCCGATTATGTCCGCTGCGATGCCCATTTGGGCGACGGCCTGCTCCGCGCCGAACTTATGGGCCAAACCGGCACTGGTGTGCAGCGCGATCGCCTGCCAGACAGTGGTGACCCGCGCTTCCAAGACCCCATGGTCACGCAGGAAGCGTGCGGCAGCGTCGGCGCCATCGACTTCGAACCGTTGATCGCCGTTGGCGTGCTCGGTGACCCCAAGGTCGTGCAGGATGCAGCTCAGGAATACCAGCTCGTCGTCATAGTCCACATCACGTTGCAAGCCCTTGGCCGCGGCGAGTTCGCGGCCGAACAGGTAACTACGCACGCTGTGATGCGCGACAAATGCTGGCGAGACGTCGAATACGAACTGCTTTGCCGCGCAGGCGATGTCGGAATCGGGGAAGTCAATGCGACTGTCCCGCTGGCTGAGGTTGTCGGTCATGATCAGTCGGCTCGTACTTCAGATGAGATTAATAGCGTCGAGGAACGTGGTGGCCGCGCTTTGGTCACCTTCGATCGTCACCAGTGTGCGCCACGGTAGCCGGGCGGTCGACCAGGCGAGGAAATCGCCGGTACTGGACCTGAGGGTGGCGGCAGCTTCGTCGGAGGAGCGCAGCGGATCGACGAAGATGTTGCCCGCTTGGGCTCTGATGAGTAAGTTACGGGCGCCGGGGCCGATGAGGTGCAGTGCCAGCGGCGCGGTGAGGTGGCCGGCAAGGTCGGGCTGCATCTTCGCGATCCCGCCCAGCAACCAGGAAACCGAAGGGCCTAAACATGTTTCGTCCAACGGGGGGAGCTGGCGGTTGATCGGGCCCCGCGGGGCGAGAATGTCATAACGCAGGTGCGTGGTCATGTCAAAGGTGAACATGTCTGTGATGGCGTGCAGGGGATAGGTCCCCAGATCGAACATCGGCGTTTCCACGGCGGCCATGGATGGTTCCTGCAATGGGGTGAAGACCGTGATCGCTTGCTCGAGTTGCTTTTCAACGTTGTTCAGGGTGCGGGCGGTGTCCCAGCCGCGACGCTCGGCGACCATCATGTCATTGACGGATTCGATTCCACTGTCCGGAAGATCTTCACCACCCACCGCGGCCTGCAGCAATTCCAGTAGACATCCCACGTGACTGACCACGTCGTGCACCGACCAGCCCGTCGCTGCACTGGGTGCCTGCCATTCAGCCGCATTGAGGCTTCGTGCGACTTCGATGAGGTCGCCTGCTGCCGCACGCATTCCAGAAATACCGGCCAGGCTCATAGCAGTCATCTCCTTAACTCGCGCAGTTGTGTAGCTCGTCAGATGAACGCGAACCGTCTTGCCGTGCAGGCGATATCGAAATCTAGGAGATCCATCCGACTGGCTGACTGGCTTGACATACCCTCACACTGCCGCAGAGGCGTCGGAGACGCTAGTGGCCATATCGCCAAAGATCGTTAAGATCTAGCCATGATGATCATCGGTGTGCTGGCGCTCGAGCAGGTCATGGGTTTCGAACTCATGATCCCCGGCCAGGTCTTCGGCATGGCCAACCTGGCAGCCGGGGAGCCTGGAGCCTCGGCCCCCGGCAGCGCCCCGGCGGCTCTGCCGGAATACGAGGTACGGGTGTGTGGGCAACGCCCGTCGATCAGCACGACAGCCGACTGGGGTCTGGTAGAGATTCACACTTCGTACGGGATGGACGCGTTGATCGATGCGGATCTCGTGGTCGTTCCGGGAAATCATCGGTTCCTCGAAGAGCCTGACCCACAGGCAGTTTCTGCGCTGCGCGCCGCGGCCGACCACGGTGCCCGGGTCGCATCCATGTGCGTTGGGGCCTTCACGCTGGCCGCTGCCGGGCTGCTGGACGGCAGGCGAGCCACCACCCATTGGCAGTGGGCCGGCGAGTTGGCGCGGCGGTACCCCGACATCGACGTCGACCCCGGTGTTCTGTTCATTGATGAAGGCCCGGTTCTGACATCGGCCGGAGTGGCCTCGGGCCTGGACTTGTGTTTGCATCTGATCCGCCAACATGCCGGCCCCGAGTTGGCGGGGCGCACCGCGCGGCGGGTGGTGATACCCGCATGGCGCGACGGTGGCCAGGCACAGTACATCGAGCACGCCGGGCCGGCCGCCGTCAACCATCCCCTGCAACCTACGATCGCCTGGATGGACGAGAACGCGGTCGCGGCGCTCGACCTGCCGGCCATCGCAGACCACGCGTCAGTGAGCGTTCGAACGCTCAACCGCCAATTCCGTGAGCATTTCGGCACCACCCCGTTGGGATTGCTCACCACGATGCGAGTCAATCGCGCACGACGGTTGCTGGAATCCACCGGGCTGGCAGTGGACCGCGTCGCCGAGCAATCCGGGTTCGGCTCGTATCCCTCGCTGCGGTACCACTTCCTCCGCACGGTCGGAGTGTCACCGCAGAAGTATCGACAGAGCTACGCCGCTCGGCACTAACGCCTAGCCGGCCTGCGGGTTTTCCAGCACCACGGCCACGGCCTGTCCGGAGCCGACGCATACCCCGACGGCGCCGTAGCGGGCGTTGCGTTCGCGCAATTCGGTCGCCAGCGTGAGCACGTAGCGGGTACCGGTTGCGCCGAACGGATGGCCGATGGCCACGGCACCGCCGTTGGGCGTCAGCTTGTCATCGGGAATTGTGAAACCGCCGAGCTGATTTGGGAGTTCGCGAAGCACCCCGAGCGCCTGCGCGCTGAATGCCTCGTGTACTTCCCACACATCGATCTGCTCGGGGCTCAAGCCGGCCCGCTTAATCGCGAGGGGCAGCGCCCATGCCGGCGCCAGTCCCATGATCAATGGGTCCAGCGCGTACACCGCCGACGACACCACCCGTGCCAGCGGCTCGACACCTAACTCGGCGGCGCGCTCCCCCGACGCGAGCACGATGGCGCTGGCCCCGTCGGTCAACGGTGTGGAGTTGGCCGCCGTCATCTGTGTGGTGCCGGATTGAACAGGCAGGGCGGCCAGTTGCTCGGCGGTGGTGTCGTCGCGGATGAACTCGTCGTGTTCGACGACCCGTGCCGGTGTCTTCTTCGTGGCCGGAATCTGCACGGGCATGATCTCTTTGGCCAGCCGTCCCGAGTCGCGCGCGGCCTTGGCGTGTTGCTGCGAGCGCAACGCGAACGCGTCGATTTCCTCACGGGTCAGCCCGTAGCGGTCGGCGACGTTTTGAGCGGTCTCGATCATGCCGATATAGGCGTTGCGGGCCAACAGCTTTGGATTCGGTGGGCCGCCCGCACCGGCCCACATGGTGTCGAGCAGCAAAACCGGCCCGCGGGGTGCGAACGCCGTGTCGCCTTTCATGTAGGCCCACCCCGAGCGCGACATCGATTCCACACCACAGGCAAGGCCCACGCCGAGATCGCCGGCCTTGATCGCGTGGGCCAGATTAACCGTGGCGCTCAGTGAGGAGGCGCAGAACCGGTTGATCGTGGCGCCGGCGACGCTGTCCGGAAATCCCGCGCCGAGCGCGGCCCACCGGGCTACGTCTCCCATGCCCTCATGGGCGGGATTGACGCAGCCGGCAAGGATGTCCTCGATCTGGTCGAGGCCTACACCGACGCGTTCGCAGGCGCCCTTCATCGTCATGCCGAGCAGTTCGTCAAGCCGGATGTGTGACAGCGAACCGCCGTATC
Organism: Mycobacterium sp.; assembly: GCA_035569455.1. Taxonomy (GTDB): domain Bacteria; phylum Actinomycetota; class Actinomycetes; order Mycobacteriales; family Mycobacteriaceae; genus Mycobacterium. Next base: position 15,348 of record DATMMZ010000124.1, read on the forward strand.
GCGTAAACGGGGTACGCACGCCACCGAGAACGAATGCCTCTGTCATCATTGACTCCTAAAGTTAAAGGATCGGCGCTGATTTACTGCCCTGACTGGGACCTGCTGATCTCACGGACGATCTCGATGGCCCTGGCCAATGTCGCGAGCCGCGCGTCGAGTGTGTCTCCTGCGGGGTAGAGCCGCACGGTGGTGACACCGGCGTCGCGCCAGACCCGCAACCGTTGCCGCACCATCGTTTCGGTGCCGATCAGCGTGGTGGCCAACACCATTTCGTCGGTCACCAAGCCGGCGGCGCCGTCACGGTCACCGGCCTGCCACCGCTCGCGGACCTCGCTGGCGATGTCGGCCCAGCCTTGCCGGCTATAGGCCTGGTTGTAGAAGTTGGTCGACGCTGAACCCATGCCGCCCAGGCTGAAGGCGAGCTCTTTCTTGCGGGCGGCGACCATCTCCCGCAGCGCATCTTCGTCCGGCGCAAAGGCCACCTCGGCGCCCTGGCAAACGTCGAGGTCGGCGCGGCTACGTCCGCTGCGCGCCAAACCTTCGTCCAGGTAACCGAAGTACGCGCTACCGGCGCCTTCGGGCACGAAACTGGTGCCAAGCCAACCGTCGGCGATCTCACCGGTCAGTCGCAGCATGGCCGGGGACAGCGTCGCCAGGTAGATCGGGATCGGGTGCTCGGCACGCATCGACAGCCGCATCGGCACCGCTTCCCCACCGGGCCAGGGAATCTGAAACTCACGGCCGGAGTACGAGATCTTGCCTCCGTCAAACACCCGGCGCACGATTTCGACGGTTTCTCGCAGCCGCGCGAGCGGCCGCGCGAACGACACCCCATGCAGGCCCTCGATGACCTGTGGACCTGAAGCGCCCAGCCCGAGGAGGAACCGTCCCTCCGACAGGTTCGACAGCGTAATCGCCGCTTGCGCGATCGCGATCGGCGTTCGGGTCCCCACCTGAAAAATCCCAGACCCCAACAGCATTCGATCGGTGCACGCCGCGTAGTAGCCCAGCGCCGACGGCGCGTCGGAGCCCCACGCCTCAGCCACCCAACAAATATCAAGCCCGATCTTTTCGGCTTCTACGACGAAGTCCCGGCCGGCGCGCCAATGCGGCATGCCCGAAGCTTCGATCGTGGTCGCAGTCCGCATCAGCTTTCGGCCAGCTTCTTGATCTGTTGCAAGGTGAATCCCATGTTCTGTTCGAACTCGCGCATCCGCACGAACACGATCTTCTGCTCCTTTTCCGGCATCTGATCGATCGCGAACGACAGTCCGGAGCGCGCCGGACCCAGCTGCATCCACTGCGATAACTCCGTCCCACCGTCCTTGGGCTCGAGGCGGAACCGCCAAATCGCCGTCGGGTTCGCCGGATCCTCGACGGCCCAGGCGAACACCTTTTCGGACTCACACTCGATCACCTGCGATGTGGTCGCCCATTGCCCTAGAGCCTCATGCTTGCTGTGTCCGACGAACTTCGCGCCGACGGCGGGTTCGGTGGCACCGTCCAGCCATTCGATCGACTGCAGCTCCTGGCTCATGGTGGGCATCAGTTCGATGTCAGATACCAGCTCCCACACCCGCTGCGGTGACGCGTCGATCCACGTCTGCACCTGCACGGTCGGTTTATCCGCATAGCGCACACCCGTCCACTCCACCTTCGGTTACCTCCGTTCTCAAGTGCCGTGGTTACCGCGATGCATAATCAGGCCGCGGCCGACGACCGGCTCGGTGTCACGGGCATTGATGTCCTGGCCGCAGTGCGAACAGACCACCCGCGCGCCGACGCGGTGCCCGCACGGCTTGTGCAGCAGATCAACTGGGGGGGCCGGCAGACCGGTCCACTCGTTGCCCCATTGCATCAGGGCGACGTAGACGGGAAACAGCGCACGGCCCTTGGCGGTCAGCCGGTACTCGTTGAGGTCGCGCGTTGTGTGCTCGGCGTAGGGTCGACGTTCGAGAATGCCGTGGCCGACGAGCCAGTTGAGGCGGTCGGTGAGTACGTTACGGGCCAAACCGATGGCGCGCTGGTAGTCCTCGAACCGCCGGGCTCCGTTGAACGCCTGGCGCAGGATCACCCAGACCCAGCGTTCACCGACGATGGCCGCGGAACGAGCGACCGCGCAGTTCTCGCCAAGCAGATCAGCATGCTTCACACTGAAGAGGATAGCGCCGATTGCAGTTGCTTTTCAAAACTTGAATTACGACACGGTGAGGCCACCGTCGACCACCAGCGTGGTGCCCGTGATGTAGCCCGCGGCGGGGCTTGCGAGGAACACCAACGCCGCCGCCAGCTCGTCCGGATCCCCCGTCCGCCCGGCGGGCACGCGCTGCAGTTGGCTGTCGATGTAACCCTCGGGGAACTCATCGGTCATTTCCGATGGGAAGAAGCCGGGAGCCAGGGCGTTGACGCGAATGCCCTTGCGACCGGTCCACTGCACCGCCAGATCCCGGGTCAGACCCGTCACACCGGCCTTGCTGGCCGAATAGGCCGCCTGCGGCAGGCCGCCGCTGGTCAGCGCGATCACGCTGGCGACGTTGATGATCGAGCTGCCCGGTTTCATGACACGGCCACACGCTTGCGCCATCCAATACGAGCCGTTGAGGTTGATGTCGATTACCTCGCGGAACTGCTCGGGTGTTTCACGGGTTGCCGGCACGGCGGTGCCCTTGCCGGCGTTGTTCACCAGCACGTCGACGCGGCCGAACTCGCTCATGGCCGCGTCGACCACGGATTGTGCGTCCTCGGGACGTGCGACGTCCGCGGGCACCGTTAGGGCGCGCCGGCCCCGCTCTTCGACCAGGGCACGCGTCTGCTCGAGGCGATCGGTGCGGCGCGCGGCCAGCACGAGGTCGGCGCCCGCCTCGGCAAGCGCCTCGGCGAACGCGATACCGAGCCCGGATGAGGCCCCGGTGACGATTGCCACCTTCCCGTCGAGCCGGAAGCGGTCGAGGACCGTTGTCGTCATCTTGTTGTCCTTTCGGGAAGCAGGGTCGTCGTTCGACTCTTAGTTGCAAATTACTACTAGTGGAGTACCGTGTGAAGCCATCCAAACAGCTACCGCAGGAGGCGCGCAACGATGAGCATGAGCCGACAATGGCGCCTGGCCGCTCGCCCGGTGGGAAAGATACGCGAATCGGATTTCTCGCTCGCCGAGGTGCCGGTTCCCGAGCCGGCCGATGGGCAGTTCGTCGTCGCCGTTACCCACATCTCGCTCGATCCCGCGATGCGCGGCTGGATGAACGCCGGCCGCTCGTACATCCCGCCCGTCGAGATCGGCGAGGTCATGCGGGCTCTTACGCTTGGCCGCGTCATCGAGTCGCGCAACGATCAATTCGCGGTTGGGGACCTGGTGCAAGGCGTATTCGGTGTCACCGAGCATGCGCTGAGCGACGGTGCCGGTGTACAAAAGATCGACCCGGCCGAGGGGATTTCGCCGAGCGCTTACCTTGGCGTCCTCGGCATGACCGGCCTGACGGCGTATTTCGGGCTGCTCGACGTTGGTCGCCTGCAACCGGGCGAAACCGTGCTGGTCTCCGGGGCCGCCGGCGCGGTCGGTACGGCGGTGGGGCAAATCGCAAAAGCCAAGGGTGCGCACGTCATTGGGATCGCAGGCGGTGCCGAGAAGTGCCAACTACTCACCGATGAGCTCGGCTTCGACGCGGCGGTCGACTACAAGCACGGCGACCTCAAAGACCAGCTGCGTCGGCACACCCCCGATCGCGTCGACGTGTTCTTCGACAACATCGGCGGGGAGATCCTCAACCAGGGGTTGACCCGCCTCGCGCACGGCGCGCGGGTGGTCATTTGCGGCGCCGTCTCGCAGTACAACAACGTCGACGTAACCGGACCCAGCAACTACATCCAGCTGCTAGTCTCCCGAGCATCGATGATCGGGTTTGTGGTGTTCGACTATGCCGACCGCTATCCGCAGGCCATTGCGGAGATGTCGAGCTGGCTCTCCGATGGACGCCTGCGCAGCATCGAGGACATTGTTCGCGGCGACATCGATGCCTTTCCCAGCACGCTCGAGCGCCTGTTCACCGGCGGGAACACCGGCAAGCTGGTGCTCGAACTCCAGAAGTAAAGAGAGGTCCCGTGAAGCGCACTTACGCCGACGCCCATCCGCCGCTGCTGAACCCACGTGACATCGACTTTCTACTTTACGAATGGCTCGACGTGGAAGCACTGTGTGACCGGCCACGGTACCGCGAGCACTCGATAGAGTCCTTCGACTCGGTTCTGGATCTGGCGGCGGACATAGCGATCAAACGCTTTGCGCCGCACTTCAAGACCGCTGACACAGGAGAACCGTGCGTCAATCCTGACGGCACCGTGACCACGCTGCCCGAGATGAAAGCGGCACTCTCGGCGGTGGGTGCCGCCGGACTGATTGCCGGCGAATTCGACCACGACATCGACGGCTACCAACTCCCGTTCGTGGTGTCGAGGGCCGCGTTCGCCTGGCTGCAAGCGGCCAACATCAGCACCGCCTCCTATCTGGGCCTGACCATCGGCAACGCCCACCTGCTGGCCGCCCACGGCAACAAGGAACAAATCGACACCTGGGTGCGGCCGATGCTCGACGGCCGCTACCTGGGAACGATGTGCCTTTCGGAGCCGCAGGCGGGGTCATCGCTGGCCAACATCACGACACAAGCGGTCCGACAGGACGACGGAACATACCGCATCACCGGCACCAAGATGTGGATCAGCGGCGGTGATCACGAAATGTCGGACAACATCGTTCATCTCGTGCTGGCTAAGACCCCTGGCGGCCCGCCGGGCGTCAAAGGCATCTCGCTGTTCATCGTTCCGAAATATCTCGTCGATGACGGCGGACGCCCGTCGACGCGTAACTCGGTGGTGCTGGTCGGCCTCAACCATAAGATGGGTAACCGCGGAACGATCAACGCGTTGCTGAATTTTGGCGATGAGTCCATCACGCCCGATGGCGGCAACGGCGCGGTCGGCTACCTGGTCGGCCAGGAGTTCGACGGGCTGCGCCAAATGTTCCACATGATGAATGAAGCCAGGGTCGGCGT
>DATMMZ010000125.1:0-11041 GCA_035569455.1 Mycobacterium sp.
GTACGCCTCGTCCCAGCCCCAGACCTCGACCGGATAGCCAAGCCCGCGAAGCAGGTTCATCACCTCCTCCGATGCGGCGTCATACGCGGCCGGGTCGGACGGAAGGAACGTCGCGTCGGGGCACTTGCGCGCGGCGGTGCGCAGCGGCATGCCTGCGTGGACGCCGAACTCGCGAGCGGGATACGAGGCGCAAGTGACTACCTTGCGCGGCTCGGTCGGGTCGCCGTTACCGCCGACGATGACTGGAAGCCCGGCCAGTTCCGGATGCCGACGCTCCTCGACTGCCGCCAGGAATTGGTCGAGGTCGACGTGCAAGATCCAGCGTGGCGACGTGCTCATTGCCCACACAGCTTGCGCGCCACGCTTTCCCACGCGTCGTCGAGCGCATCGAGACCGAGGCCCGCACCGTCGAGTTGGTACGCCACGTAGTCGGCGTCGAGCAACGCCAGCAGCGCATCGGCCTGGACATCGAGGTTCCCGGTGGTTCCGGCGGCTTCGAGCAGCACACGTACATGGGTGCGCTGGACGGCGTGCGGCGCGTTGTAGCGGGTCTGCGGGTCGCGGCCGGCGTCCTGCAGCAGCGAGCGGTGCTCGTCGACGAACTTCAGCCGCGCTCGCCCGTACGCCAGAAGCCGGTCCAGCGGCGGCGCGCCCGGGCCCAGGGGCGGGTGACCGAACATGAACGCGCGCTGGAGGGCTTGCTCGTCCTCGTCGAGCAGCACCAGCATCAGCCCTGCCCGGTTGCCGAACCGGCGGAACAGCGTTCCCTTACCCACCCCGGCGTCGGCGGCGATGTCGTCCATAGTCACCGCGTCGGGCCCTCGTTCGGCGATCAGCTTGCGCGCGGCAGCAAGCAGCAGCTCCCGATTACGCGCTGCGTCACCGCGCTCCTGCGTCTCCTGGCCCGACACCGGAAGCGGCTGCTGGGCGGCGACCATGCCCGACTTTAACTCAGCCGGAATAAATCGGACCACGGTCCGGTTGGGCAATTCGAGGATCAACTCGAACTGAAAGGAAGACCACCATGTCGGACATCAACGTGTTGGCGTTGGTTGGGAGCCTGCGTGCCGGTTCGGTAAACCGGCAGATCGCCCAAGTGGCCTCGGAGACCGGGCCGGACGGGATTTCCGTCGCGGTCTATGACGGTCTCGGCGACATCCCGTTCTATAACGAGGACATCGACGGTGCCGACGCACCGGTCGCCGCGCAGAACCTCCGCGCCGCAGTTGCTGACGCCGACGCTGTTCTGGTGGTCACGCCCGAATACAACGCCAGCATTCCGGCGGTCGTGAAGAACGCGATCGACTGGTTGTCGCGGCCGTACGGAGAGGGCGCAGTTACCGCTAAGCCGCTGGCCGTGATCGGCGCCTCGGGTGGTCAGTACGGCGGCGTGTGGGCACACGACGAGACGCGCAAGTCGTTCGGCGGGGCCGGGGCCCGCGTCGTCGACGCGATCAGTTTGTCGATCCCGGTTAGCTCGCTGGGCGGCAAGGACCCACGGGAGAGTACCGAGGTGGTGGACTCACTCGGTGAGGTGCTGAAGAAGCTGGCCGCCGAAGTGGGTTGAGCAAGTTTGCTGAGTAGTCGGCCGTGGGCGCAGATAAGCGTTCGCGGCCGACTTGTCGGTGGGCGGTGATAGACCTGAACACATGGTGCTCCGCGACACGCCGAGCGGGCCGCGACACGCCGTGACCGACATCACACCACGGCTTACGACCAGGGAATTTCATCAATGTGGTTACGAATATGTTGTGGTGCCACTGTTTGTCGGACACCAGGTGTAGTGTCCACAGCACCGAAAGGCCCCGAAGTCTTGCGGGTCGGCCGGGCCGAAAAACCGGTGGTGACGCACCGGCGCCCTCGGTCCCGGACGGCCGGAATTTCTGAGCCCGTCGGTCCGCTGAGTACAGAGGAAGACAAGTGCTCACGGGTTCGGAGTGTCGATGTCAACTTTCGCTGAGGAGCCGTCGCCGATGACGATTACCGTGTACACCAAGCCGGCATGTGTGCAGTGCAACGCCACCTACAAGGCGCTAGACAAGCAGGGCATCTCGTATGACGTCGTCGACATCACCGAGGTGCCCGAGGCACGCGACTACGTGATGGCCCTGGGCTACCTGCAGGCACCGGTGGTGGTGGCAGGCCGAGACCACTGGTCAGGCTTCCGGCCGGACCGGATCACGGCTCTTGCCGGCGTGTTGACCGCATAGCGCGACAAGTTTCACCAAGGAGGATGTCGTGATTCCGCACGGCGGGTTGGTGTATTTCTCCAGCGTGTCGGAGAACACGCACCGCTTCGTGCAGAAGCTGGGAATGGAGGCCACCCGGATTCCGCTGCGCGGCCGGATCCAGGTGGACGAGCCGTACGTGCTGGTGCTGCCGACCTACGGCGGGGGTCATGCGACCCCTGACATCAACGCTGGCGGCTACGTGCCCAAGCAGGTCGTCGCATTCCTCAACGACGAGCACAACCGGTCGCTGCTGCGCGGAGTCATCGCGGCCGGCAACACCAACTTCGGCGCGGAGTTCTGCTACGCGGGCGACGTCGTGTCGCGCAAATGCGGAGTGCCGTACCTGTACCGCTTCGAACTAATGGGCACCGACGAGGACGTGGAAGCCGTCCGTGCGGGCCTGGCTGACTTCTGGAAGGACGAGACGTGCCACCTACCGCCACAACTGCAGAGCCTGTAGCGGTCACGTCCAGCGTGCCCAACCCGTCGGCGGAGACGGACTATCACGCGCTGAACGCGATGCTGAACCTGTACGACGCCGACGGCAACATTCAGTTCGACAAGGACCGGGAAGCCGCGCACCAGTACTTCCTGCAGCACGTCAACCAGAACACGGTGTTCTTCCACAACCAGGACGAGAAGCTCGATTACCTGATCCGTGAGAACTACTACGAGCGTGAGGTGTTCGATCAGTATTCGCGCAACTTCGTCAAGACCCTGCTCGACCGGGCCTACGCCAAGAAGTTCCGGTTCCCAACCTTCTTGGGTGCGTTCAAGTACTACACCTCGTACACGTTGAAGACGTTCGACGGGAAGCGCTACCTCGAGCGGTTCGAAGACCGGGTGTGCATGGTCGCGATGACGCTTGCGGCCGGTGACACCGACCTGGCCGAGAAGCTCGTCGACGAAATCATCGACGGCCGGTTCCAGCCCGCCACCCCGACGTTCCTCAACTCGGGCAAGAAACAGCGCGGCGAGCCGGTCAGCTGCTTCTTGCTGCGGATCGAAGACAACATGGAATCCATCGGCCGCTCCATCAACTCGGCGCTGCAGCTGTCCAAGCGCGGCGGCGGAGTTGCGTTGCTGATGACCAACATTCGTGAACACGGGGCGCCGATCAAGAACATCGAGAACCAAAGCTCGGGCGTGATCCCGATCATGAAGCTGCTGGAGGACTCGTTCTCGTACGCCAACCAGCTCGGTGCGCGTCAGGGCGCGGGCGCGGTGTACCTGCACGCCCACCATCCGGACATCTTCCGGTTCCTGGACACCAAGCGCGAGAACGCCGACGAGAAGATTCGGATCAAGACGCTGTCGCTCGGTGTGGTGATTCCCGACATCACGTTCGAGCTGGCCAAGCGCAACGACGACATGTACCTGTTCTCGCCGTACGACGTGGAACGGGTGTACGGTCTGCCGTTCGCCGACATCTCGGTGACCGAGAAGTACTACGAGATGGTCGACGACGCACGGATCCGCAAGACGAAGATCAAGGCGCGCGAGTTCTTCCAGACGCTGGCCGAGCTGCAGTTCGAGTCGGGTTACCCGTACATCATGTTCGAGGACACCGTGAACCGGGCGAACCCCGTCGACGGCAAGATCACCCACTCGAACCTGTGCTCGGAGATCCTGCAGGTGTCGACGGCGTCGGTGTTCAATGAGGACTTGACATACGCCAAGGTGGGCAAGGATATTTCGTGCAATCTCGGGTCGCTGAACATCGCCAAGACCATGGACTCGCCGGACTTCGCGCAGACCATCGAGGTGGCCATCCGCGCGCTGACCGCGGTGAGCGACCAGACCCACATCTGGTCGGTGCCCTCGATCGAGCAGGGCAACAACGACTCCCACGCGATCGGCCTTGGGCAGATGAACCTGCATGGGTACCTGGCGCGCGAGGGTGTCCACTACGGGTCCGAAGAGGGCGTCGACTTCACGAACATCTATTTTTACGCGGTGCTCTACCACGCGTTGCGGGCGTCGAATCGTCTTGCGGTCGAGCGGGGTACGTCCTTCAAGGGCTTCGAGAAGTCCAAATATGCATCGGGGGAGTTCTTCGCCAAGTACACCGACCAGGCGTGGGAGCCGAAGACGGAGAAGGTGCGTCAGTTGTTCGCCGACGCCGGCATAGCGATTCCGACGCAAGACGATTGGCGGCGGTTGAAGGAGTCGGTGCAGGCGCACGGCATCTACAACCAGAACCTGCAGGCGGTTCCGCCGACCGGATCGATCTCCTACATCAACCACTCGACGTCGTCGATCCACCCGATCGTGTCGAAGATCGAGATCCGCAAGGAAGGCAAGATCGGTCGGGTGTATTACCCGGCGCCGTTCATGACCAACGACAACCTCGAGTTCTATGAGGACGCGTACGAGATCGGCTACGAGAAGATCATCGACACGTACGCCGCGGCCACGCAGCACGTCGACCAAGGGCTGTCGCTGACGTTGTTCTTCAAGGACACCGCCACCACTCGCGACGTCAACAAGGCGCAGATCTATGCCTGGCGCAAGGGAATCAAGACGCTGTACTACATCCGGCTGCGGCAGATGGCACTGGAAGGCACCGAGGTCGAGGGCTGCGTCAGCTGCATGCTGTAGGGGTGCGCCGAGCGGCTACTTATAGGTGTGCTGGGGGCCTTGGGCCTTCTTGTACATGGCGCGCAACAGCACATCGCGCACGCGGCCGTTGTCGAGCAGCTTGATGCCGGCGTTGGCGACGGCCGGAATGCCTGCCACTTTGTGGAAGTAGCGGCCGCGGCGGTACTCGCGGCCCCAGGCCGCCGCCATCTTCTGTGCGTAGTTGGTGAAGTCGTCCGGGCCGCTGTTCCGCAGCGCAGCGACCGCGCACTCGCCCGCGGCTAGGCCCGATTCCAGCGCCTTCGAAATGCCCGCGCCCGACGCCGGCTTGCCGGCGCCCAGCGAGTCACCGGTGAACAGCACGCCCGGACGCCACGGCGGCCATGCCGTGAAGCCCATCGGCAGCCGCCACGCGCGCACACTCCTGTTCTTCTTCAGCTCCTCGATCGGCGGCAGCTCCCACTCGGGCGGCAGCGTCCGCAAGAACTCGCCGAGGAACTGTGTGGCGTTGATCGACTGCCAGTTCTTGTAGCTGTTGACGTAGCCGAGGCCGATGTTGAATCGGCCCGATCCCATCGGGAACACCCAGCCATAGCCGGGCAGCTGATCGCCCTGGAACGCCAGCTTCAGATAGATGTCCAGGCTATCGGAGTCCTCTCGGTTCGCGTGCATCTCCGAGCGGATCGCGATCGCGGAGTAGCCGTTGTACTCCGAGTCGATCTTCAGTGCGCGCTTGATCGGCGAGTAGGCGCCGTCGGCCGCGATGACCGCGTCGCCGTAGACCTTCTCGCCGCTCTTGAGTGTCACGCCGACCACTCGACCGTTGTCATCGAACTCGGGACCGGTCACCTCGGCCGACTGGCGCACCTGGGCGCCGGCAGACTCGGCGTGCTTGAGCAGCAGGGTGTCAAGCTCGGTGCGGCTGACGGTATGGCCGTGGTCGGGCATGCCGGGACGCTTCGGGAACGAGAGCTCCCACTGACTCGGGCTGAAGACCGTGACTCGGTTGACGCGGTGGAACTTGGAGACTTCTTCGGCCAAACCCATCTTCTGCAGGTAGCTCACGGCCCGGGCGGTCAGGCCGTCGCCACAGGGCTTGTCGCGCGGGAATTCGGCCTTGTCCAGCACGATCACGTTCGCGCCGGTTTGAGCGGCCTGCCACGCGGCGGCCGAACCCGACGGCCCGCCGCCCGCTATGACCACGTCGTACTTCTGCGCCATGCGTCTCGTCTCGCTCATTGGATTCGACCCCGAATAGTATCCACGACCGGTGTATACGGCGCGTCCGCCAACTAGGCATTACGGCTTCTGAGCAGGTCAGCAGTAGTCGTACGAGTAGAGTGTCCCCCGTGCGAAGACCGGCCATGCCGAGATCAAGCGGGACCGCGGGCGGCAAAGTGGACGCCCGCAGTGAACGCTGGCGCGAGCATCGCAAGAATGTGCGGGCCCAGATCGTCGACGCCGCGTTCCGCGCCATCGACAAGCGTGGACCGGTGCTGTCCATCAGGGAGATCGCCGAAGAGGCCGGGACCGCCAAGCCCAAGATCTATCGCCACTTCACCGACAAGTCCGATCTCTTTCAGGCCATCGGGGAGCGCCTGCGTGACATGTTGTGGGCTGCCATCTTCCCGTCGATCGACCTGTCCACCAACGCGGCGCGCGAGATCATCCGCAGCAGCGTCGAGCACTACGTCGATCTGGTCGACCAGCACCCGAACGTGCTCCGGTTCCTCATTCAGGGACGCTTCGTCGAGCAGTCGGAGTCGACGATGCGCACCCTGAACGAGGGCCGCGAGATCACGCTCGCGATGGCTGACATGTTCAACAACGAACTGCGCGAGATGGAACTCGACCCCGCAGCGCTCGAACTCGCCGCGTACGCCACGTTCGGCTCGGCGGCATCGGCGACCGATTGGTGGCTGGGGCCGAACCCCGACACCCCGCGCCGGATGGGCCGCGACAAGTTCATCGAGTACCTGACCACGATCATGCTCGGCGCCATCAACGGCACGGCCGAGTTGCTCGGCATCAAGATCGACCCGGAGCGCCCGATTCACGAAGCTGTTCCGCGCAACCACTCCGTCGCGTAGACGGGCGCGCGCGGGTTCTCTCCGCGACGCACGAACAGTGCGAGCATCGCACCGGTGGCCGCTGCGATCGCGGCCACGATCAGCGAGGTGTGCAGCCCCGTCATGAAGGCGGCGTGGCTGCCCTGTGCGATCGCGGCCGACAGCGGCGTGGGCGCTCCCGGAATCGACGGCGCCACGCCCTGAGCGATGAGTTCCTTGGCAGGTGCCAGCTTGGCCGCGACCGGCTCCGGTGTTCCCGCGCCGGTGAGCTCGCCGAACAGGACCGAGCCCACCCGGCTGCTCAGCACCGAGCCCAGGATCGTTGTGCCCAGCACGCCACCCAGCTGCACCGCCGTGCTCTGCAGGCCGCCCGCCACGCCGGCGTCGTCCACGCTGGCGTTGCCGACGATCGCGTCGGAGCTGGCCGTCAGCACCAGTCCGATGCCGGCACCGAGTAACACGAACGCCGGCCACAGCGCGTCATAACCGGAATCGGTCTGCAGCGAGGTCAACAGGCACAGCGCAGCCGCGACCCCGCCGAGCCCGGCGACCATGGCCGGGCGCGGCCCGAACCGCTCCGTGATGAACCCGCTCAGCGGCGCGGACACCATCAGCGCGAGGCTCAACGGCAGCGTGCGTACGCCGGCATCAAAGGGGCTGAAGCCGTGCACGTTCTGCAGATACAGCGTCATGAAGAACAACGTCCCGAACAGTGCGAAGAAGTTGATGAGCACGACGGCAGTGCCGATTGACAGCGACCGGTTCGCGAACAGGTGCAACGGCAGCAGCGGCTCGGCGCTGCGCAGTTCGATCACCGCGAAAACAGCGATCGCCAACAGGCCGGCCACGATGACGCCCAGCGTCTTACCCGCGAGCCATCCCCAGTTCTGGGCTTTGATGAGACCGAACACGATCAGGAACAGCCCGCCGCTGAGCGCAGCGATCCCCGGGATGTCGAGGCGATCGGTGTGCCCGCTGCGGCTTTCGACGATCGCCATCGCGCCGATGGCCAACGCGGCCGCGGCGATCGGTGCATTCATGTAGAACACCGACTGCCAGTTGACGTGCTCGACCAACAGGCCGCCCACGATCGGCCCCGCGGCGATTGACACACCCGATGCCGCGCCCCAGATCCCGACCGCGGTGTTGAGCTTGTCGGCCGGGAACGTGCTGCGCACGATGGCCAGCGTGCTCGGCATCAACAGCGCACCGAAGACACCCTGCAGCGCGCGCAAGGTGATCACCCCGGCGACCGTGCCGATCATCCCGATACCGACCGACGTCAAAGCGAAACCGGCCACACCGATGAAGAACATCTCGCGGCGGCCGAACCTGTCGCCGAGCTTTCCGCCGAAAATCAGCAGCGACGCCAACGCGAGCAGGTAGGCATCGGTGATCCACTGCAGGTCCGACAACGACGCGTGCAGGTCGGCGGCGATCCGAGGATTGGCGATCGCGACCACCGACGCGTCCAGGCCGACCATGATCACGCCGATCGAGACGGCGGCCAGCGTCCACCACGGGTTTCCCCGCATCCCGCCGTCGGCGGGCGCCCGGTGCCGACCGCCTCGGGTCAGCTCCGGTGCCATTGTCATCACAGACATACGTTTGCTCCATTCATCTAAGTGGAGGACAGCTACCACTTACTGCGTACGACGATACGCAGAAGTGGACCCAAACCTCCACTTGAACGGGTAGTCTGGACCTGTGATTTCAAGCGCAACTGAGCGCGAAAAGGGAGCCAGACCACTGCGGGCCGACGCTCAGCTCAACCGGGATCGCATTCTGATGGCGGCCGCGAAGTTGTTCGCCGAGCGTGGGCTCAACGTGCCGTTGGAGGAGATCGCGCGTCGTGCCGGGGTAGGGGTGGCGACGCTGTATCGGCGTTTCCCGACCCGTGCCGATCTGGCCGCCGCCGCGTTCGAGCGGAGCATGTCGAAATACACCGAGGCTGTCGACCGCGCGCTACAAAACCCGCGCGCCGGTGACGGTTTCCGCGGGCTGATCTTCGACCTGGGCGAGCTGCAGGCCCGCGACGCCGGCCTGCGCGACCTGCTCACCACGTCGTTTCCCGCGCGCAGCACCATTGAGCAACGCACGAGCGAGGCCGTCGACAAGCTGAAGGTGCTCATCGGCCGTGGGCAGGCCGAAGGCAGCGTTCGTCCCGACCTGGTGGTGGCCGATGTCGTCGTCATGTTGTTGGCCAACTCTGGAGTGCTGGCCGCGACGGGCACGGCGGCGCCGGACGCGTGGCGCCGGTTTGCCGCGATCATGCTCGATGCATTCCTGACGGACGCCGGAGCGCCACTTCCGGATCCGCCCGACGAGCAGCAGCTGCGCCGCTCGGTTGCGCTGCTGACCGGCTCGTCCTGACGTCGTAGACTGAGCCAAAGCAAGTACCCGGTACCGGCGTTCCCAGGAAGGGGCAGACCTACATGACCGTTGCCGAGCAGACCACGGAAAGCGCTGCGCAGAGGCGGCCTGTGCACACCCGGGCGCTGATCATCGGGACGGGATTCTCGGGCCTGGGCATGGGCATCGCGCTGCAGCAGCAGGGCGTCGACTTCGTGATCCTCGAGAAGGCCGACGACGTGGGCGGCACGTGGCGAGACAACAGCTACCCCGGCTGCGCATGCGACATCCCGTCGCACCTGTACTCGTTTTCGTTCGAACCGAAGCCGGACTGGAAGCACCTGTTCTCGTTCCAGGACGAAATCTGGGACTACCTCAAAGGCGTAACCGACAAGTACGGACTGCGCCGCTACATCGTGTTCAATTCGCTTGTCGATAGGGCACATTGGGAAGACACGGAGTACCGCTGGCACATTTTCACCGCAGATGGACAGGAGTACGTCGCTCAATTCTTGATCTCCGGCGCCGGTGCGCTGCACATCCCGTCGGTGCCCGACATCGAGGGCAGCGACGAATTCCGCGGCCCCGCCTTCCATTCCGCGGAGTGGGACCACAGCGCCGACCTCGCCGGCAAGCGGGTCGCCGTGATCGGTACCGGCGCCAGCGCAATTCAGATCGTCCCCGAGATCGTGGACGACGTCGCCGAGCTGCAGCTGTATCAGCGCACACCACCGTGGGTGGTGCCGCGGACCAACGAGGAGTTGCCGGGCGGCCTGCGTCGCGCTCTCGAGAACGTGCCGGGGCTGCGGCTCTTGCTGCGGAGCGTGATCTACTGGGGCCAGGAGGCGCTGGCCTATGGCATGACAAAGCGGCCGGGTGCGCTGAAAGTCGTTGAAGCTCTGGCGAAGTGGAACATCCGCCGCGAGGTAAAGGACAAGGAGCTGAGGCGCAAGCTCACCCCCACCTACCGGATCGGCTGCAAGCGAATCCTGAACTCCAGCACGTACTATGCGGCCGTCGCAAACCCGACGACCGAAGTCGTCACCGACCGGATCACCCGGATCACGCCCGACGGGATCGTCACCGCCGACGGCAAGCAGCGCCGGGCGGACGTCATCGTGTACGCCACCGGTTTCCATGTCACCGACTCCTACACGTACGTCCAGATCAAGGGCCTGCACGGCGAGGACCTTGTCGACCGGTGGAACCGGGAGGGCCTGGGCGCGCATCGCGGAATCACGATCGCCGACGTGCCGAACCTGTTTTTCTTGCTCGGCCCCAACACCGGGCTGGGGCACAACTCGGTGGTGTTCATGATCGAATCCCAGATCCGGTACGTCGCCGACGCGATCGCGGCAGTGGACAAGGCCGGCGTGGCTGCGCTGGCGCCCACGCGCGCCGCCCAGGACGCGTTCAACGACGCGCTGCAGGAGAAGCTCGGCCACTCGGTGTGGAATACCGGCGGGTGCAGCAGCTGGTACCTCGACGCGCACGGCAACAACCGGGTGCTCTGGGGCGGGTATACGTGGCAGTACTGGCTGGCCACGCGCAAGCTGAGGCCACGCGAGTATCGGTTCTTCGGACCGAAGCGGGCCTGAGGACCCCGACACGCGGACACACGATGTTGTGCTCCCGGGGGATGTCGCACCCCAGGGGTAGTGTCGAAAGCCTAGATTCGCAGCACACGAAGTGGGGTTCTGGTGAGCGAGAAACTGAAGCTGATCGACCGCGTCTCCGCGATCAACTGGAACCGTCTGCAGGACGAGAAGGACGCCGAGGTCTGGGACCGGCTGACCGGCAACTTCTGGC
>DATMMZ010000126.1:0-10833 GCA_035569455.1 Mycobacterium sp.
CGGCAGCGGGCCCAACGGGCTCGCTACGGCCGTGATCTGTGCCCGCGCGGGTCTGAAGGTGCAAGTCGTCGAAGCCGAGCCGACCTTTGGTGGCGGCGCCCGCACCGCGGCCGACGTTGATTTCCCCGGCGTGGTGCACGACGTGTGCTCGGCGGTTCACCCGCTGGCGCTGGCATCGCCGTTTTTTGCCGAGTTCGACCTGCCCGCGCGCGGTGTACCGCTGGCAGTACCGGAGATTGCGTATGCCAATCCGCTGCCGCACCGGCCCGCGGCCATCGCCTACCACGATCTCGAGCGCACCTGCGCCGAATTGCAGGACGGTGCGTCGTGGCGTCGGCTGCTGGGCCCGTTGGTGACGCACTCCGATGCGGTGGTTTCGGCAATGCTCGGCGACAAGCGCTCGGTGCCCAGTTCGCTCCCGTCCGCGCTGCGCCTCGGGCTGCGGATTCTGGCCCAGGGCACCCCGGCGTGGGGATCGCTGGTCGGCGAGGATGCCCGCGCCTTGTTCACCGGCGTCGCCGCCCATGTGATTTCGCGGATGCCGTCATTTACGGCCGCCGGTGCCGGGTTGATGTTGGCCACACTCGCCCATTCGGTCGGCTGGCCGATTCCGGTGGGTGGCAGCCGGGTGATCACCGATGCGCTGATCGCCGACCTACGCGCACACGGTGGCGATCTGGCGGCCGGCGTTGAAATCACTTCTCCGCCTGGCCCCCCGGGCTCGGTCGTCGCGTTTGACACCGCGCCGACCGCGCTGCTGCGGATATACGGTGACGCGCTCCCGTCTCGGTACATTAAAGCGTTGCGCCGCTATCGATTTGGACCGGGCGTTGCCAAGGTGGACTTTGTGCTCAGCGACGACATTCCGTGGTCCGACGCGCGGCTGAAGCAGGTGCCGACCCTTCATCTCGGCGGCACCCGCGAACAGATGGCACGAGCCGAGGCTGACATTGCGGCCGGGCGTCACGCCGGGTGGCCGATGGTGCTGGCCGCGTCGCCGCACGTCGCCGATTCCGGCCGCATAGACGGTCAGGGGTGCCGCCCCTTCTGGACCTACGCCCACGTGCCGTCGGGTTCCACCCTGGATGCGACCGAGGCCGTGACGGGGGTCGTGGAGCGGTTCGCACCCGGCTTCCGCGACATCGTGGTGGCGGCCCGCGCGGTGCCCGCCGCCCGCATGGCCGACCACAACGCCAACTACGTGGGCGGCGACATCGGGATGGGCGGCAATTCCGCCTGGCGCGCGATCGCCGGTCCCACACCGCGGCTCAACCCCTGGCGCACACCGATTCCCAAGGTGTATCTGTGCTCGGCGGCCACCCCGCCCGGCGGCGGCGTGCACGGCATGGCGGGTTATTACGCCGCGCGCACCCTGTTGCGCCGGGAATTCGGGATCACGCGCATGCCTACGATGACGCCATGACGAAACTCGCGATCATCTATTACTCGGCGACCGGCCACGGAACCACGATGGCAAAGCGCGTCGCCGCGGCCGCCGAGGCTGCGGGCGCTGAAGTCCGGGTGCGGCACGTCGCCGAAACCCACGACCCGGGATCATTCGCCCACAACCCGGCCTGGACGGCAAACTACGAAGCCACAAAGGATCTTCCCGCGGCCACCGGTGACGACATCGTGTGGGCGGACGCCGTGATCTTCGGCTCACCGACTCGCTTCGGCTCGCCCGCAGCGCAGTTGCGCACCTTCCTCGATTCGCTGGGCGGGCTGTGGGCCGAAGGCAAGCTGGCCGACAAGGTGTATGCGGCCTTCACGTCGTCCAACACCTTGCACGGCGGTCAGGAAACCACCCTGCTTGCGCTCTATATCACGCTGATGCATTTCGGCGGCATCATCGTGCCGCCGGGATACACCGACCCGTGCAAGTTCGTCGACGGCAATCCGTACGGCGTGAGCCTGGTGGCGACCCACGACAACATCAACGAATTCGACGAAGCGACCCAGAACGCCCTCGACCACCTGGCCCGCCGGGTGGTGTCCGTCGCCGACCGCCTCGCGTCGTAGCTGGCGCCACGACACGTAACCCAAGTACACGACACGCCGCGACAACGGCCGCCGCAGTTTATGTTTCGGGGTTCGAGTCCAGCTGGACCTCGAGCTAAGCGGTTTCGGTGATCGGGCGGTCCACCCAGCTCATCAGACCGCGCAGCTCCTTACCGACGACCTCGATGGGGTGCTCGGCGTTTTGCTTGCGCAGCTCCTGCAGCTGCTTGCCGCCGTCCTCGACGTCGGCGACCAGCTTGTTGACGAAGCTGCCGTCCTGGATCTCGCGCAGGATCCCGCGCATCCGCTCCTTGGTGTCGGCGTCGATGACTCGCGGACCCGACAGATAACCGCCGAACTCTGCGGTATCAGACACCGAGTAGTACATCCGCGAGATGCCGCCCTCATACATCAGGTCGACGATCAGCTTCAGCTCGTGCAGCACCTCGAAGTACGCCATCTCCGGCGGATAACCCGCCTCGACCATCACGTCGAAACCGGCCTTCACCAATTCCTCTGTGCCACCGCACAATACAGCCTGCTCGCCGAACAGGTCGGTTTCCGTTTCGTCCTTGAAGGTGGTCTTGATGACGCCGGCCCGGGTGCCGCCGATGGCCTTGGCGTACGACAGCGCCAGCGCCTCGCCCTTGCCGGTCGGGTCTTGGTCGACCGCGATCAGGCAGGGCACGCCCTTACCATCGACGAACTGGCGCCGCACCAGGTGACCAGGCCCCTTGGGGGCCACCATCGCGACCGTGACATCGGCAGCCGGCTTGATCAAGTCGAAGTGGATGTTGAGTCCGTGACCGAAAAACAAAGCGTCGCCGGGCTTCAGGTTGGGCTCGATGTCGTTCTTGAAGATATCGGCCTGCGCAGTGTCGGGCGCCAGCAGCATGATCACGTCAGCCCACTTGGCGACCTCGGCGGGGGTACCTACATCCAGGCCTTGCTCCTCGACCTTTGCCCGGGACTTCGAACCCTCCTTGAGCCCGACGCGCACCGGCACGCCAGAGTCGCGCAGGCTCAACGAGTGCGCGTGCCCTTGGCTGCCGTATCCGATTACTCCGACCTTGCGGCCCTGGATGATCGACAGGTCTGCATCGTCGTCGTAGAACATCTCTAACGCCTCTGCTGGCACGTGAATATCTCCTTCTTCTTGGCTATTTCGTCGTGCCGATACCGCGTGGACCGCGGGACATCGACACCACTCCTGATTGGACGATTTCGCGGATACCGAAAGGCTCCAGTACTCGCAGCAGCGCCTCGATCTTGCCGCGATCACCGGTAGCTTCGATGGTTAGCGATTCCGGCGATACGTCAATTACCTTGGCGCGGAACAGATTTACCGCTTCAATCACCTGGCTGCGGCTACCGGCGTCGGCCCGCACCTTGATCAGCGCCAACTCCCGGGCCACCGAGTTGTCGGCATCTTGCTCGATGATCTTGATGACGTTGATCAGCTTGTTGAGCTGTTTGGTGATCTGCTCGAGCGGAGTCTCCTCGGCGGAGACCACGATGGTCATCCGCGACATGTCCTTCTGCTCGGTGGCACCGACGGCCAGCGACTCGATGTTGAATCCGCGCCGCGAGAACAGTGCCGCCACCCGCGCGAGCACACCGGGTTTGTCCTCGACCAGCACCGACAACGTATGTGTGGTAGGCGAACCGCTCATCAGGCGTGCCCTTCACTTTCGTCGTCGAACAGCGGACGGATGCCGCGGGCGGCCTGGATCTCGTCGTTGCTGGTCCCGGCGGCCACCATCGGCCACACCTGCGCGTCGGCGCCGACGATGAAGTCGATCACCACCGGCCGGTCGTTGATCGCCCGCGCCTGGTTGATCACGTCGACGACGTCCTCTTCACGCTCGCAACGCAATCCGACGCAACCCAACGCCTCGGCCAGCTTCACGAAATCCGGGATGCGGTGCGAGTGCGTGGCCAGGTCGGTCTGCGAGTAGCGCGCCCCATAGAACAGGCTCTGCCACTGCCGCACCATGCCCAGGTTGCCGTTGTTGATCAGCGCTACCTTGATCGGGGCGCCTTCGATCGCACAGGTGGCCAGCTCCTGGTTGGTCATCTGGAAGCAGCCGTCGCCGTCGATCGCCCAGACCTCGGCCTCCGGGCGGGCGATCTTGGCGCCCATGGCCGCCGGAATGGCGAACCCCATGGTGCCCAGCCCGCCGGAATTGAGCCAGGTGCGCGGCTTCTCGTAGGAAATGAACTGCGCCGCCCACATCTGATGCTGACCGACGCCGGCGACGTACATGGCGTCCGGGCCGGCGATCTCACCCAGCTTCTCGATCACGTACTCGGGGCCCAGGCTGCCGTCGCTCTGCGGCCCGTAGCTCAGCGGGTATGTGGCCCGGACGGATTCGAGGTATGCCCACCAGTCGATCATGTCGATGTTGCCGGGGGTTTCGTCGTGGCGCAGCATCGCGATCAGCTCGGTGATGACGGCTTTGACGTCGCCGACGATCGGCACGTCGGCGTGCCGGTTCTTGCCGATCTCGGCCGGATCGATGTCCGCGTGGATAACCTTGGCCTCGGGCGCGAACGAGTCGAGCTTTCCGGTCACCCGGTCGTCGAAGCGGGTGCCCAACGCGATCAGCAGGTCGCTGCGCTGCAGCGCCGCGACCGCCGCCACGGTGCCGTGCATGCCCGGCATGCCCAGGTTCTGCTTGTGGCTGTCGGGAAACGCGCCGCGCGCCATCAGCGTGGTCACGACCGGGATCCCGGTCAGTTCGGCCAGTTCCCGCAGCTGCTCGGTCGCGTCACCACGAATCACGCCACCGCCCACGTACAGCACCGGCTTGTGCGCGGCCGCGATCAGCTTGGCGGCCTCCCGAATCTGCCTGCTGTGCGGTTTGGTGTTCGGCTTGTAGCCGGGCAGGTCCATTTTCGGCGGCCAACTGAACGTGCACTGGCCCTGCAGCACGTCCTTGGGGATGTCGACGAGCACCGCGCCCGGGCGCCCGGTAGCCGCGATGTGGAAGGCCTCGGCCAGCACCCGGGGAATGTCGTCGCCGGAGCGGACCAGGAAGTTGTGCTTGGTGATAGGCATCGTGATGCCCGAGATGTCGGCCTCCTGGAAGGCATCGGTCCCGATCAGCCCGCGCCCGACCTGGCCTGTGATGGCGACCACCGGGATGGAGTCCATCTGCGCGTCGGCCAGCGGGGTCACCAGATTGGTGGCACCGGGACCTGACGTCGCCATGCAGACGCCAACCTTGCCGGTGGCGTGCGCGTAGCCACTGGCGGCATGACCGGCGCCCTGCTCGTGACGAACCAGCACGTGGCGCAGCTTCTTCGAGTCGAACAGCGGGTCATAGACGGGCAGCACTGCGCCGCCCGGAATCCCGAAGATCACCTCGACGTCGAGTTCCTCCAACGACCGGATTACCGACTGGGCACCGGTAAGTTGCTCCGGCGCAACATGTTTCGGCTTAAGCGCAGGGTGCTTTGTGGGCTTCACGGTGTCCGGCGCGCCATTGGCGGCCGACACCGTTGGCGTGGTGGGTGCGCTCACTTTATCCTCTTCGTCCTCTTAGTCCGGCAGTCTCGTTGATGGGCAACAAAAAACCCCCGTCAGCTCCTGCTGTCCGAGGGTTGCGCGTTGGTGCTGGAGGGCTTCAAATGCCGAAGAACTAGTCAGGCACCAACGCGCTGACTAATTACTACGAGCATTCCGGCCGTATCCATAGCGTTCGACGGTAGTCTTCGCACTGCTCAGCAGTCAAATCCGGTGCCGTCGGCGAGGGGTGAAATGATGCTCGGGTGGCTACTGGCTCGCCCGTGGTGATCAAGATTTCGCCGATGGCGCACCTCGCCGTTGGATTCCTGACCCTCGGGTTGTTTATCCCGGTGCTGGCGTGGCCGCCGTCCGCGCCGCTGCTTGTCATCCCGGTGGTGTTGTCGGCGTTGATCATCCGGCTACGCACCGTCGCCGACGGCCAGGGCGTGACCGTGCGCACATTGCTGGGGAGCCAGACGGCGCGCTGGGACGACATCGACGGGCTGCGTTTCAGCCGAGGTTCCTGGGCGCGCGCACGGCTGAAGAGCGGTGCAGATTTGCGATTGCCCGCGGTCACTTTCGCGACCCTGCCACTCTTGACCGAAGTCAGCTCGGGACGGATTCCCAACCCATACCAATGAGCGAGCGATCCGTTAAACCTGGTCAGGTGAGCGGATTCACGCCGTTGAGCACCACCCACACGCCAACGCCGGCGGCGATGCCGCAGAGCAGCGCTACGAACGAACCAATGAAGGGTCGATAGGCCCAGCCTCGCCCGCCGTCAAGGCTGTAGCGGCCGGGACCGGCCAGGATGACGGCGATGGCCATCACGATCAGCGTGATCTGGTATTCGTGCCCGTCCGGCAGGAAGTACGTGAAGGTGTGCTGATGCGGCTGGGCCGAGATGGTGGCGAGCAGACCGTTGATCAGGAACGCCAGCGCACCCGCAGCGGCGACCGGAGTAAACAATCCGAGCACCAGCAGCGCGCCGGCGACGATCTCGCCCCCGGCGCTCACATAGGCGAGGATGTCGGCGTGCTGATAACCGACGTCGGACAGTGAATTCCGGAAGCCGGTCAGCCCTTGGCCGCCCCACCAACCGAACAGCTTCTGCAAGCCATGAGCGGCCAGCACCACGCCCAGTCCGACCCGCAAAATCAGCAAACCGAGGTGCTGGGTGCCGCGGCGACCGACGGTGCGTTGCCGCTCGTCGTCCTTGTGCGACTCAACCTCGGTGGGCTCGGCAGCTAGGATCCGTGCCGCCGGCTGCGGCTGGACGTAAGGCAACGGCTCCTGTTGGTCGAGCAGGTTGTATCCCGGGGTGCCGGGAGCCGCCGACTGATTCGGGTCGTGGTACGGGATTACGGCAGTGGTTCCGAATTCGCCCGGATATCCCACCGGCGTCAGGTCGTCTTCTGGGTCGACTAGGCGTGCCGCGCCCGGGCGTCCCGGACCGTGCTCCGGGGCTTCGCCTGGCCGCTGCCAAGGTGCGTCATTTGATTGACTGGTCACTCGTGTCAGGGTAAGGGCATTTAGGCCTGAATTGGGGATTTGAGCGGCGCTTTTCGCCAGACAATCGGCACTTCGCCCCCCAAATAGGTCCAGATCAGCCTCAGATGACCCAAATCCCTCAAGCGTTGGCCCGAAAATCCCGCCGGCTGCCGCCGGACACCTCCGGGGCAATGTGGCGGCGGTGCCCGCACTGTCCGTAGCCTGTCGGTCATGCGAATTCGGTGGTCGGTTCGGCGCGCGCTCGCTGTGCTGTGTGCCGCGACGCTGGTGTCGAGCGGCTGCGCACGGTTCAACGACGCCCAATCGCAGCCCTTCACCACCAACCCGGAACTCAAGCCCCAGCCCAGCTCGACGCCTCCCCCGCCACCGCCGCTGCCTCCGACGCCTTTCCCCAAGGCGTGTCCCGCGCCAGGAGTTATGCAGGGCTGCCTGGAGAGCACCAGCGGCCTGATCATGGGGGTCGACAGCAAAACCGCGCTGGTCGCCGAGCGCACCACCGGTGCCGTTAAGGACATCTCGGTCAGCGCCGAGCCGAAAGTGAAGATGGTCATCCCCGTCGACCCGTCCGGTGATGGCGGCTTGATGGATATCGTGCTGTCGCCCACCTACAACCAAGACCGGCTGATGTACGCCTACATCAGCACGCCTACCGACAATCGGGTCATCCGCGTGGCCGACGGCGACGTCCCGAAGGACATCTTGACCGGGATCCCCAAGGGCGCGACCGGGAATACCGGCGCGTTGATTTTCACCAGCCCCACCACGCTGGTGGTGCTGACCGGCGATGCGGGTAACCCGGCGATGGCCGCCGACCCCAAATCGTTGGCCGGCAAGGTGCTGCGCATCGAGCAGCCGACCACCGTCGGTCAGGCGCCGCCGACGACGGCGCTGTCGGGCGTCGGCTCGGGCGGTGGCCTGTGCGTCGATCCGGTCGACGGCTCGTTGTACGTCGCCGACCGGACGCCCACCGCGGACCGGTTGCAGCGCATCACCAAGAAATCGGAGGTGTCCACCGTGTGGACCTGGCCGGATAAGCCCGGGGTGGCCGGGTGCGCGGCCATGGACGGGACCGTTCTGGTCAACCTGATCAACCCCAAGCTGACGGTGGCGGTCCGGCTCGCGCCGTCGACCGGCGCGGTCACCGGCGAACCCGATGTTGTGCGCAAGGACACTCACGCGCACGCGTGGGCATTGCGGATGTCGCCAGACGGCAACGTCTGGGGCGCGACCGTCAATAAGACGGCCGGTGACGCGGAGAAGCTCGATGACGTGGTGTTCCCGCTGTTCCCGCAGGGTGGCGGCTTCCCACGCAACAACGACGACAAGACCTAGTCGGGCGACGGTGCGGCCGTGTCGGCCCGCTGTGGGGGTACCCCCAGCCGCGCAGCCGCGAGGGGGCGAGGCCGGCAATCAAGGCTGAGCTTGATTAGAGTCCGTCGATTGTGAACCTCAAGCCGTAGCGGCGCGTCACGTCGACGCGGGGTTGACCGCGGAAGAAGGCGGGGTCGGGCTCGCCGCCGGAGTCGTCGTCGATGTCATCGATGTCGTCGATGTCGGAGAGGTACAGCGGATCCTCGTCGGACGATTCGGGAGCCCACGTGGCGACGGGCTCCAACAGGTAGGCCACGTGATCCCCGGTATCGATCCAATTCACTGTCCTACCGACGAACCATGCGATCGCATCATCGAGCATCGGCATCCCCTGGGGCCCGGCGCGCCACGAGCAGCGATCGAATTTGTTGATCTGATGGCCCGTTTGGCCGCCGAACAGTTCGGCCAGGGCGCGGTGGCGCCGCGACAGTACGTGCACCGCCAGGTGCTGGGCTCTGCTCGCCACCCCGAAGGTGTGGCTGCTCTTGGCCACGCCGACGAGGAATCTCGGCGGCTCCACGCTGGTTTGGGTGGTGAAGCTGACCAGACAACCCGCTGGTTGGCCGGCGGCCTGGGTTGTCACCACCAACGCCGGGTAGTCCAGCATCGCCATCAAGTCCTCAAACGGTTCGTTCACCACATCAACATCATGAATCCACCCCACGGGTTCTGACACTCGTTTTCCGGCGATCAGTCGGCCAGCTCGCGGGGAACCACGAACACGTCGACGAGCGCGCCGTTGCGCCACACGGTCATCTCGATGCGGCGCGCGATCGCGTCCTCGACCATCAGCTGCTGAATCGCGGTTGCGGTGACGACCCGATGGCCGTCGACGCTCACCACGATGTCGCCGTGGCGCAGGCCCGCTTTGGCGGCCGGGCTGCCAGGGACCACGCTGGCGACCTGCAGGCCATGCGCGGTACCCAGCTTCTTGGCAACGCCCGGCGGCACCGGGACGTGCGAACCGGCGATGCCCAGCCAGGCGCGGCGCACGCGGCCGGTGTGCATCAGCGCCGCGATGATCTTGTGGGTCGAGTTGTTGATGGGCACGGCCAGCCCAAGACCGACGCCGGCGACCGCCGTGCTCACCCCGACCATCCGGCCCTTACCGTCGGCCAAGACGCCGCCGCTGTTTCCCGGGTTCAGCGCGGCGTCGGTCTGGATCACCTCGTCCACGACCCGGCCGTTGCGCGTGGGCAGCGAGCGCCCCAGGCCGGAGACGATGCCCGCGGTGACGCTGCCGGCCAGCCCCAGCGGGCTGCCGACCGCCACCACCAGTTGTCCCACCCGCAGGTCTTCGGCGCGTCCCATGCTCACGGGCGAGGGGACGCTGCCACGTGCCTTCAGCACGGCCAGATCGGACAGCTCGTCACGACCGGCGACATCCACGGCCACCGTGGTTCCGTCGGTGAACGTCGCCTCAGCGGAGCGCGCCCCGGCGACGACGTGCGCACTGGTCAGCAGGTAGCCGTCGGGCGTGATGACGCTGGCGCTACCAGCGCCCTCACCACGGCGGCTGCGCACCGCGAGGCTGGCCACACTGGGCAGCACCGCGTTCGCCACCGCGGTGACTACGGCGGAGTACGCGTCCAAGGCTTCACGGTCGTCAGGCATAACCGCCTCAGCGTCGTAGCGGCTTCCGGTATGCCTCAGTTCGCCATCGGCAGAACCGTTAGCCCTGCCCGCAGGCGGCCAGCACGAGTTCGCGCACCCGGGCGGCATCGGCCTGCCCGCGGGTGGCCTTCATCACCGCGCCGACGATCGCGCCCGCCGCGGCCAGCTTGCCGCCGCGAATCTTTTCCGCCACATCGGGATTGGCGGCCAGCGCCTCGTCGACAGCGGCCTGCGTCACCGAGTCGTCGCGCACCAGTGCCAAACCGCGGGCGGTCATCACCTGTTCGGGTTCGCCTTCCCCGGCGAGCACACCCTCTACGACTTGGCGGGCCAGCTTGGTGGACAACTTGCCCTCGTCGACCAACGACACCACCGCAGCGACCTGCGCAGGAGTGATGGCCAGCTCGTCCAATGTCACGTTCACCTCGTTGGCCTTCTGCACCAAGAAGTTTCCCCACCAGGCGCGTGCCTGTTCGCTGGACGCGCCGTGCTTGACGGTCGCTGCGACCAATTCGACAGCGCCGGCGTTGACGAGATCTCGCATCACCTCGTCGGAAATGCCCCACTCCTGCTGAATCCGCTTGCGGCTCAACCACGGTAGCTCGGGGATTGTCTGCCGCAGTCGCTCGACCAGCTCGCGGCTGGGCGCGACAGGCTCCAGATCCGGCTCGGGGAAGTAGCGATAATCCTGGGCGGTCTCCTTGGCCCGGCCCGGGCTGGTGTACCCCGCCTCGTGAAAGTGTCTGGTTTCCTGGGTGATCCGGCCACCGGACGTCAGAACGGCGCCCTGGCGCTGCATTTCGTAACGCACAGCAACCTCAACGCTT
>DATMMZ010000127.1:0-12099 GCA_035569455.1 Mycobacterium sp.
GCGCCCTCGGCGACCCGCTGACGGATATTGATCAACTGGATCTCATAGGCGTCGACGATGTCGATGTCCGGGTAGGCGGCGGTCAGCGGAACGATCGGCTCACGGCTCCGCTCAGCTTGCGCCAAGTCTGCGGCCAGCTCGTCGCGGATCGCAACACTGAGCATTTACCGAAGTCCCCTCGTCCGTGTGACCGGGCCAGTAGCGCCCGACCCGGGCAATTCTATAACGTGTTCTACATGACAGCACAGGAGTACGACGTCGTCGTGGTCGGAAGCGGCGGCGCCGGCATGGTGGCTGCCCTCGCCGCCGCTCATCGCGGTCTCTCGACAGTAGTCGTCGAGAAGGCGCCGCACTTCGGCGGCTCGACGGCGCGCTCCGGTGGCGGGGTCTGGGTTCCCAACAACGAGGTCCTCAAGCGTGACGGCGTTCGGGACACCCCTGAGGCGGCCCGCACCTACCTGCACGGCATCATCGGCGACATCGCCGAACCGGAGCGCATCGACGCCTACCTAGACCGCGGGCCCGAGATGCTGTCCTTCGTGCTGAAGAACACACCACTGAAGATGTGTTGGGTGCCAAGATATTCCGACTACTACCCCGAGGCGCCGGGCGGCCGCGCTGGCGGCCGTTCGATCGAGCCAAAGCCGTTCAACGCCCACAAGCTCGGTGCCGACGAGGCCGGGCTGGAGCCTGCCTACGGCAAGGTGCCGCTCAATGTTGTTGTGATGCAACAAGACTATGTGCGACTGAACCAGCTGAAGCGCCACCCGCGGGGTATGCTCCGCAGCCTGAAGGTCGGCGCGCGCACCATGTGGGCGAGGGCGACCGGCAAAAACCTCGTCGGCATGGGCCGAGCCCTGATCGGCCCGCTGCGGATCGGGCTGCAGCGCGCCGGGGTTCCGGTAATGCTCAACACGGCGCTGACCGACCTGTATGTCGAAGACGGCCTGGTGCGCGGAGTCTACGTCCGTGACACCGAAGCACCCGAACGAGACCAAGCATCGGCTGAACCCCAGCTGATCCGGGCCCGACGGGGAGTGATCCTCGCCTGCGGCGGTTTCGAGCACAACGAGCAGATGCGGGTGAAATACCAGCGTGCGCCAATCACCACCACCTGGACCGTCGGCGCCAAAGCCAATACCGGTGACGGCATTATCGCTGGCGAAAAGCTCGGTGCCGCACTGGATCTAATGGAAGACGCCTGGTGGGGCCCAACGGTGCCGCTGGTGGGTGCACCGTGGTTCGCATTGTCGGAACGCAACTCGCCCGGGTCGATCATCGTCAACATGTCCGGCAAGCGGTTCATGAACGAATCGATGCCGTACGTCGAAGCCTGTCACCACATGTACGGCGGAGAATACGGCCAGGGGCCCGGGCCAGGCGAGAACATCCCGGCGTGGCTGGTGTTCGACCAGCAGTACCGGGACCGCTACATCTTCGCCGGACTGCAGGCCGGACAACGCATTCCGCGCAAGTGGACGGATTCCGGAGTGATCGTCCAGGCCGACACGCTCGAGGAGCTGGCAGCCAAGGCCGGCCTTCCGGCCGATGAATTAACCTCGACCGTCGAGCGTTTCAACGGCTTTGCCCGGACGGGCGTCGACGCGGATTATCATCGCGGCGAAAGTGCCTACGACAAGTACTACGGAGACCCGACCAACAAGCCGAACGCCAACCTCGGCGAGCTCAGTCAACCGCCCTACTACGCCGCCAAGATGGTGCCCGGGGATCTGGGCACCAAGGGCGGCATCCGCACCGACGTCCACGGACGCGCGCTGCGCGACGACGGCAGCATCATCGAAGGCCTTTACGCCGCAGGCAATGTCAGCGCCCCGGTGATGGGGCACACCTATCCGGGCCCAGGCGGCACCATCGGGCCTGCGATGACCTTCGGTTACCTGGCGGCGCTGCATATCGCGGGGGAGCACTGACATGCCGATCGACGTAAACGTCGCGCTCAATGCCGAGCTGGACCCGATCGAATTCTCTTGGGCCAGCAGTGATGTCCAGCTCTACCAGCTAGGGCTGGGTGCCGGCGCAGATCCGATGGATCCGCGCGAGCTGCGTTACCTGGTGGATGACACGCCGCAGGTGCTGCCCACTTTTGGCACCGTGGCCGCCACCTTCCACGCCACCAAACCGCCCACCGTGCAGTTTCCCGGCATTGACATCGAGCTGAGCAAGGTGCTGCACGCCAGCGAGCGGGTCGAAGTGCCTGCGCCGCTGCCGCCGTCGGGCTCCGCCCGGGCCGTCACCCGGTTCACCGACATTTGGGACAAGGGCAAGGCCGCGGTCATCTGGAGCGAGACGAAGGTGAGCACACCCGACGGGACCCTGCTGTGGACGCAGAAGCGTTCGATCTTCGCCCGCGGCGAAGGCGGGTTCGGCGGCGAGCGCGGGCCTTCCACGTCGGACGTGCCGCCGGACCGGGCACCCGACCTGGAGGTCGCAATGCCGATTTTGCCACAGCAGGCGCTGCTGTACCGGCTCTGCGGAGACCGTAACCCGCTGCATTCGGATCCCGACTTCGCCGCTGCCGCAGGGTTTTCGCAGCCAATACTGCATGGCCTGTGCAGCTACGGGATGACCTGCAAGGCCATCGTCGACGCGCTGCTGGACGGAGACGCCGGGGCGGTCGCGGCCTACGGCGCGCGTTTTGCCGGTGTGGCGTTTCCCGGCGAGACGCTCAAAGTCGGCATCTGGAAGGACGACCACCGCTTCTTGGCGACCGTTGTCGCGCCTGCGCGCGACAACGCCGTGGTGCTCAGCGGCGTCGCACTAGTCCCCCTCTAGCGGCCCACCCGTCGAGCGTGAATTTGGTTTCACGCTCGGCGCCGAACGTGAAGCTGGCTTCACGCTCGAGGCGAACCGCTAGCCCAGGATTAAGCCGGATGTGGGCACGCCGGTGCCCGCGGTCACGAGCACGTGCTCGACGTTGGGCACCGGGTTCACTGAGGTGCCGCGCAATTGCCGCACACCCTCGGCAATGCCGTTCATGCCGTGGATGTAGGCCTCGCCAAGCTGGCCGCCGTGGGTGTTGATGGGGAGCCGCCCGCCGACCTCGATCGCGCCGTCGGCGATGAAATCCTTAGCTTCACCCTTTCCGCAGAATCCCAACTCCTCCAACTGAATCAGGGTGAACGGGGTGAAGTGGTCGTAGAGCACCGCGGTTTGGATGTCGGCCGGCGAAAGTCCCGACTGCTGCCACAGCTGCTGGCCCACCACGCCCATCTCAGGCAAGCCCATTTCCGGCCGGTAATAGCTGACCATCGTGTACTGGTCGGGGCTGGAGCCCTGCGAAGCCGCCTCGATGACCGCCGGCCGCTGCTTGAGGTCCCGAGCCCGCGCAGGCGATGTCACCACGATCGCCACCGCGCCGTCCGTCTCCTGGCAGCAATCCAGGAGCCGCAACGGCTCGGCGATCCACCGCGAATTCTGGTGGTCCTCAATGGTTATCGGCTTCTCGTAAAAATACGCCTTCGGGTTCTTGGCGGCATGCTTGCGGTCGGCCACGGAAACAGCACCGAAGTCCCGGCTGGTCGCGCCGGACAGGTGCATGTAGCGCTGGGCGATCATGGCCACCTGGGCCGCCGGCGTCGAAAGCCCGTGTGGATACGAGAAGGAATTGTCGGCGGTAGTTGAATCAGCCTGCACACCAGCACTTCCCACGAGCCGCGTCTGCACCTGGCCGAATCGCATGCCGGACCGCTCGTTGAATGCCCGGTAAGCAACGACGACATCGGCGACCCCGGTCGCGACGGCCATTGCCGCGTGCTGGATGGTTGCGCACGCGGCGCCGCCGCCGTAGTGAATCTTGGAGAAGAACTTCAGCTCGCCGATACCGGCCGCACGCGCGACGGCGATTTCGGTGTTGCTGTCCATCGTGAACGTGGTCAAACCGTCGACGTCGGCCGGGCTCAGACCCGCATCATCGAGGGCATCAAGCACCGCCTCGGCCGCCAGTCGCAACTCACTTCGCCCAGAGTCCTTCGAGAAGTCGGTGGCACCAATGCCGACGATCGTCGCCTTACCGGAGAGCATTAAGCGTCCCCCATCGTCAGCGTACTGGTCGCGATGACGTGGTCGCCAAGACTGTTGCGGCCCACTACCTTTACGGTGATCAGGCCATCCTCCACGGCGGTCACCTCACCGGAGAGCGTCACCGTGTCGTAGGCATACCACGGCACTCCGAGCCGCAGCCCGATCGACTTGATCAGCGCCGACGGTCCAGCCCAGTCGGTGACGTAACGCTGCACCAACCCGGTGTCGGTCAGGATGTTGACGAAAATATCTTTGGAGCCCTTCGAGACAGCTTTGTCGCGGTCGTGGTGCACGTCCTGGAAGTCGCGGGTGGCTAAGGCCGTCGAGATGATGAATGTGGGATCGCCATAGAGCTTGAGCTCGGGCAGCGTAGTGCCGACTTCCGCAACCGGTGCGCTCATGCGTCATGCTCCCAGGCGTAGAGGGTCCATTCCGGGCCGGAATCACCGGCCGGAAAGTCGATATATGTTGCACGCACCGGCATTCCGATGTTCACCTTGGCGGGGTCGACGTTACGCAGCTCGCCCAGCATGCGAACGCCTTCTTCAAGCTCCACCAAAGCGATTACGAACGGCAGTGTGCGCCCTGGCACCTTCGGCGCGTGGTGCACCACGAAGCTGAACACGGTGCCCTTGCCGCTCGCTACCACGTAGTCGATCGGCTCGCCAGGGTTCTGCCACACCGCCGGCAGCGGTGGGTGCTGCAGACTGGCGTCGGGCAGCAGCTGAATCCGCAACTCGTGCGCCTTGACTCCGTCCCAGAAGAAGGCGGTGTCGCGCGACACCGCCGGCCGCATCATCGCATCGGGGTCCAGGTCTGCGGGTACCGAAGAGGCATCCGCTGACTCCTCGCGCGGCTTGAATTTAAGGATGCGCCAATTCATCTCGGCGACATCCTCATCGCCGACCCGCCAGACGATGTGCTGGTTGATGAAATAGCCCTCGCCAAGCGCGGTCTGTTTTGGCCCGACCACGTCACCCATCTCGGCGGTAATGCTGACCTGCTCACCCGGCTGCAGATAGCGATGGTAGGTCTGCTCGCAGTTGGTGGCGACGACGCCGATGTAGCCGGCGTCGTCGAACAGCTTGATGATGGGCCCCATGGGATCGTCCTTCGGACGTTCTCCGGCCAGGCCAAACATCGTCCAGACCTGAATCATTGCCGGTGGAGCCACAATTCCGGGATGTCCGGCGCCGCGGGCCGCGGCCTCGTCCACGTAGATCGGGTTGCGGTCGCCGAGCGCCTCCACCCAGTTGTTGATCATCGGCTGGTTAACCGGATCCCGGCCCGCGCGCGGCTTGGCGCCGCCGGCCGCTTTGATCTCCGCGAGGACTTCCTGAACCTCGCTCGCCCCGGTCATCTGGGCACCCTCGGCACTTTGAGGCCAGCGGCCGCGATCATCTCTCGCATGACTTCGTTCACGCCTCCGCCGAAGGTGATCACCAGATTGCGCTTGGTCTGGGAGTCAAGCCAGTTGAGCAGCTCGGCGGTGTCGGATTCGGCCGGGTTGCCATACTTGCCAACAATCTCCTCGGCGAGCCGGCCGACGTACTGAACACGCTCGGTACCAAACACTTTCGTCGACGCGGCATCGGCCACGTTGATGTCCTCACCGGCAGCCGCCACCTGCCAGTTGAGCAGCTCGTTGATCCGCCACATCGCGTGTATTTCACCGAGCGCGCGCTTGACGTCGTCGTGGTCGATCGGCGTGACGCCGTCGCCGCCGGGCTTGGATGCCCACGCGTGCACCCGGTCGTAGATGCCGGCGAACCGGCCTGCCGGGCCGAGCATCACCCGCTCGTTGTTGAGCTGGGTGGTGATCAGCCGCCAGCCGCCGTTCTCCTCGCCCACCAGCATGTCGGCCGGCACCCGTACGTCGTTGTAGTACGTGGCGTTGGTGTGGTGGGCGCCATCGGACAGGATGATCGGCGTCCAGGAGTAGCCCGGGTCCTTGGTGTCCACGATCAGGATCGAAATACCCTTGTGTTTAACGGCTTCCGGGTCGGTGCGGCAGGCCAACCAGATGTAGTCGGCATCGTGGGCGCCGGTGGTGAAGATCTTCTGGCCATTGACGATGTACTCGTCGCCCTGGCGCACGGCCGTGGTCCGCAACGACGCCAGGTCGGTGCCGGCCTCCGGCTCGGTGTACCCGATCGCGAAGTGCACCTCGCCGGCCAGGATGGCCGGCAGGAACTTCTTCTTCTGCATCTCGCTGCCGAACACCTGCAGCGTGGGACCGACCGTCTGTAGCGTCACGGCGGGCAAGGGTACATCGGCCCGATGGGCCTCGTTGACGAAGATCTGCTGTTCGATCGGACCAAAGCCCAGCCCGCCGAACTCTTTTGGCCATCCAACACCGAGCTTGCCGTCCTGGCCCATCCGCCGGATCACCGCGCGGTAGGCGGCGTTGTGGCGGTCTTCTCCCATCGCCTTCATCTCGTCGGCGGTGATGAGGTTTGAAAAGTATTGGCGTAGCTCGGCTTGCAGCTGTCGCTGCTCCGGAGTCAGTTCGATGAACATTGCGCTCCCACCAGGTCGAGACGATGCGACGGCCCGCCCAAAAGCCGGGTCAAGTCTTTGATCGTGGAGTAGTACCGGTGCATCGGATAGGTGATGTCCATCCCCATGCCGCCGTGCAGGTGGTGGCAGGTCTGCATCACCGGCGGCGCCTGCGAAGTGACCCAGTACCCGAGCACGTCAAGATCGTCGTCGGCGTCCCGGCCCTCTGCCAGCCGCCAGATCACCGACTTTGCCGCCAAATCGATGGTGCGCGAAGCGATGTAGACCTCGGAGAGCTGCGCGGCCACGGTCTGGAAGGTCGACAACGGCTTGCCGAACTGCTTGCGGTTGGCCACGTAGTCAGCGGTCAGGCGCAGCGCCCCGGCCACCAGCCCATCGACAAAGGCGCCGATCATCGCCAGCGCCAGCTGGTTTACCCGGTGCGCCGTCGCGCCCGCCAAAACGTCGGAGTCACCGACCTTCACGCCCTCAAACGTCACCGTGTACTCGTCGCTACCGTTCGACGTCGGCGTGCGCACCAGCCGCACGCCGTCGGCCTTCGGCGACACCACCGCGACCGCGCTGTCGGCCGTGACGATCATCCAGTCGGCTTGTTCGGCATATCCCACACCGATTTTGGTGCCCGACAACCGCCCACCCGCGAAGGTGGTGACAGGCCGGTCGGGTAGCGCCGTGCCGGGCTCGTTGAGCGCCGCGGTCAGCAGCCCGCCCTTGGCGACCCCGGAAAGGAAACGCTCCTGTTGCTCATCGGTTGCCAAGTCGAGCAGCGGAATCACACCAAAACCCAGCGTCGCCAACGCCGGCGTGATGGCGCCGTGCCGACCCACTTCCGTCAGTACCGTCCCGACCTCGGGCAGACCCACGCCATCGCCGCCGAGGCGTTCCGGCACCGGCAGGGCCGTCACACCCCCGTCGACCAAAGCAGCCCACGAGTTGTCCCGCGCGAGTACCGACGTGACGACATCGGCAACCGCTTGCTGTTCAGCGGTGAGATCAAAGTCCATCGTTAGTTTTAAATCCATCAGTGCGCCACCGGGCACTTACCGGTGTAATCGACCTGCCAGTGCTTGATGCCGTTGAGCCAGCCCGACCGCAGCCGCTCGGGTGCCGAGACCGGCTTCAGGTCCGGCATGTAGTCGGCCACCGCGTTGAAGATCAGGTTGATCGTCATCCGGGCCAAGTTAGCGCCGATGCAGTAGTGCGCGCCGGTGCCACCGAAGCCGACGTGCGGGTTGGGGTTGCGCATGATGTTGAACGTATACGGGTCCTCGAAGACCTCTTCGTCGAAGTTGGCCGACCGGTAGAACATCAGCACCCGCTGGCCCTTCTTGATCGGCACTCCGGACAGCTCGTAATCCTCGAGCGCGGTGCGCTGGAAGCAGGTGACCGGGGTGGCCCAGCGCACGATCTCGTCGGCCGCGGTATCCGGTCGCTCCTTCTTGTACAGCTCCCACTGGTCGGGGAAGTCGGCGAACGCCATCATCCCCTGCGTAATGGAGTTACGGGTGGTCTCGTTGCCGGCCACCGCGAGCATCACCACGAAGAAGCCGAACTCGTCGTCGGAGAGCTTCTCACCCTCGATGTCGGCCTGGATCAGCTGCGTCACGATGTCGTCGCCCGGGTTCTTGGCCCGCTCCTCCGCCATCTGCATCGCGTAGCCGATCAACTCCGCCGACGACATCTTCGGGTCGATGTGGGCGAACTCCGGGTCGTCGTTGCCGGTCATCTCGTTCGACCACATAAAGATCTTGCCGCGGTCCTCCTGCGGCACGCCGAGCAAACCCGCGATCGCCTGCAGCGGCAGCTCACCCGACACCTGCTCGACGAAGTCGCCGGAACCGGCCGCCGCAGCGTCCCGGGCGATCGTCTGGGCGCGCTCGCTGAGTTCGCCGCGCAGACGTTCGATAGCCCGCGGCGTGAAACCGCGCGAGATGATCTTGCGCAGCCTGGTGTGATGCGGCGCGTCCATGCTGAGCATGACGAACCGCTGAACCTCGATGTCCTCACGCGCCATGTCGTTGTTGAACCGCGGTATCACCCCGTTTTGATAGCTGGAGAACACGTCGCTGCGCAGCGACACCTCTTTGACGTCGTTGAGCTTGGTGACCGCCCAGAAGCCGCCGTCGTGGAACCCGCCGCCGTTGCCCGGAGCCTGTTCGTTCCACCAGATCGGCGCGGTCGCCCGCACCTCGGCAAACTCCTGCACCGGAATCCGCTCGCTGTAGATGTCGGGATCGGTGAAATCGAACCCGGGCGGAAGGTTGGGGGTGGGCACGCTACTTCTCCTTACTAGCTCTCCTAGTGGCGCTCTGCTGCCAGTAAAACATGCCTCCACCGCAGACAAAAGGCGCCGAAGCATCCTCGCTTGTCAGAGTAATGGAACGTGTTCTAGCCTGACCTCATGGGTAACCCGGTAATCGTTGAAGCCACCCGCAGCCCGATCGGCAAACGCAATGGATGGCTATCAGGGCTGCACTCCACCGAGTTGTTGGGCGCGGTGCAAAAGGCGCTCGTCGAAAAAGCGGACATCGACGGAGGCGACGTCGAGCAGGTCATCGGCGGCTGCGTGACCCAGTACGCCGAACAATCCAACAACATCAGCCGGACGGCCTGGCTGACCGTGGGTTTGCCCGAACACGTCGGCGCCACCACCGTCGACTGCCAATGCGGCAGTGGGCAGCAGGCCAACCACCTGGTCGCTGGGCTGATCGCCATCGGCGCCATCGACGTCGGCATCGCCTGCGGCATCGAGGCGATGAGCCGGGTGGGGCTGGGTGCTAACGCGGGCCCGGAACGCAACTGGCGCGCCGCATCATGGGACATCGACCTGCCCAACCAGTTCGAGGCGGCCGAGCGGATCGCCAAGCGACGCGGCATCACCCGCGACGACATCGATGCATTCGGGTTCGAGTCGCAATTACGCGCCAAGCGGGCCTGGGACGAGGGCCGTTTCGAGCGGGAAATCTCGCCGATCGAGGCGCCCGTCCTCGACGAGCAGAAGCAGCCCACCAGCGACCGCCAGACGGTGTCCCGCGACCAGGGCCTGCGTGACACCACAATGGAGGGCTTGAGCCAGCTGAAGCCCGTCCTAGACGGCGGGATCCACACAGCTGGAACGTCGTCGCAGATCTCCGACGGCGCGGCGGCGGTGTTGTGGATGGACGAAGACAAAGCCAAGGCGCTGGGCCTACGCCCCCGCGCCCGGATCGTCAGCCAGGCCCTGGTCGGCGCCGAGCCCTACTACCACTTGGACGGCCCGGTGCAGTCGACGGCGAAGGTGCTGGAGAAGGCCGGCATGAAGATGGGCGACATCGACATCGTCGAGATCAACGAGGCGTTCGCATCGGTGGTGCTGTCGTGGGCGCGGGTCCACGAGCCCGATATGGCCCGGGTCAACGTCAACGGCGGCGCGATCGCGCTGGGCCACCCGGTGGGCTGCACCGGCAGCCGGCTGTTCACCACCGCACTGCATGAGCTGGAGCGTTCCGATCAGAACACGGCGCTGATCACCATGTGCGCCGGCGGCGCCCTGTCCACCGGCACCATCATCGAGCGCATCTGACCTTTGATCGTTTCCGAAGAGAGCCGCATCGCGGCGGCGCAGGCCTACATCGACGCCCTGGTCAGCCACGACGGGGACTCCGTTCCGTTCGCGGACGGCTGCACCCGGATCGAGCAGGGCATAAAGAACGGGTTTTCCGGAAACCACCTGCGGCGCAGCCTCACTCGCGGACCCCAGTACAGGGTGATCGCCGGTTCGACACCACCTGACTACCGGATCGTCGGCGATGAGGTGCACGCGGCGTACGCCGTGCTGACCAAGGCGGCGCTCGGTGGCCGGCGCGCCGCGGCCCGGATCAACGAGACGTTCGTGATTCCCGCCGAAAGTCCAAGCGGTCAAGCCCAGATCCACCACATCAAGGTTCGCTTCCAATTTTTCATTCAGCGCTAACTAGGATCAGCGGCATGCCGAAATCACCATCGCGGATCATGACTAACGATTCCTTCCTCAAGTGGATGTCGCGCATCAACACCTTCCTGTATCGCCGCAGCGGCGGCGAGGGCTTGGGCGGCACAGTCCAGAACATTCCCGTCGCGTTACTGACCACGACGGGCCGAAAGACGGGCGAGCCCCGGGTTAGTCCGCTGTACTTCCTGCGTGACGGTGACCGGGTGATCGTTGCCGCCTCAAAGGGCGGTGCCACGAAGAACCCGATGTGGTACCTCAACCTCAAGGCCAATCCAAAGGTTTCGGTGCAGATCAAAAAAGAGGTGCTTGACCTGACCGCGCGGGACGCCACCGATGACGAGCGCGCCAAGTACTGGCCGCAATTGGTGGACATGTACCCGACGTATGACGATTACCAGTCCTGGACCGATCGGACGATCCCGATCGTCGTCTGCGATCCGGCTCGCTAGGCCCCGTAGACCGGAACCGGCGTCCGCGCCTTGGCCAGCAAGTCGGTGACCACGTGCCCCAGCTCGGCCGGATCCCATCGGGCGCCCTTGTCAGCCTGCGGGCCGTGCGCCCAGCCCTCGGCGACCCGGATCTTGCCGCCCTCGACCTCGAACACCTTCCCGGTGACATCACGGGACTCGGCGCTGCCGAGCCAAACCACCAGCGGCGACACATTTTCCGGCGCCATGGAGTCGAAATCGTCACCCTGCGTTGCCATCAACTCGGCGAAGACGGTCTCGGTCATGCGGGTGCGGGCTGACGGCGCGATGGCGTTGACGGTGACGCCGTAACGGCCCATTTCGGCGGCGGCCACCAGCGTCATCGCCGCGATGCCGGCCTTGGCGGCGCTGTAGTTGCCCTGCCCGACACTGCCCTGCAGGCCCGCACCCGAACTGGTGTTAATGATCCGTGCGTCAACGGGTTTGCCCTCCTTGGACTGCCCACGCCAATACGACGCGGCGTGCCGCATCGTGGCGAAATGGCCCTTGAGATGCACGGCGATGACGGCGTCGAACTCCTCTTCGGAGGTGTTGGCCATCATCCTGTCGCGGACGATTCCGGCATTGTTCACCAAAACGTCCAGGCCACCGAAGGTTTCGATGGCGGTGGCGATCATGCTGGCCGCTTGGTCCCAGTCGGCGATGTTGGATCCGTTGGCGACGGCTTCCCCGCCGGCTGCGGTGATCTCGTCGACCACGCCCTGCGCGGCGCTCCCCCCGCTCGCGGGCGAACCGTCCAGGCCCACCCCGATGTCGTTGACCACCACGCGCGCGCCTTCGGCCGCGAAGGCGAGCGCATGCGCGCGACCGATGCCGCCACCCGCTCCGGTGACGACGACGACGCGGCCTTCAAGCAAGCCCATGCCCACTCCCATATACCCTGTCTTCCTCTACTTGATCGCACTCGCGGTCGTTGTCGCCAGGTAGTATGGCGGCTCGCCGCCGCCGTGCACCTCCAACGAGGCACCACTGATGTAGCACGCAGCCTCGGAGGCCAAAAATGCTGCGGCCCAACCGATGTCCTCCGGCTTGGCCAGCCGGCCCAGTGGCACGCTCTTGGAGATCGCGGCGATGGACTCG
>DATMMZ010000128.1:0-21494 GCA_035569455.1 Mycobacterium sp.
GAACAGCCCAAAGACAGGACTGGAGTACTGATGCCCGCATGGGAAAAGCGCGTCGACTCCGGCGATTGGGACGCCATCACCGCCGCGATCAACGAATACGGCGGCGCGCTGCTGCCGAAGCTGATCACCGCCGCTGAGGCGGCGCGGCTGCGCCAGCTCTACGCCGATGACAGCTTGTTCCGCTCGACCATCGACATGGCGCCCAAGCGGTACGGCGCCGGGCAGTATCGCTACTTCCACGCGCCCTATCCCGAGCCGATCGAACGGCTCAAACAGGCGCTGTATCCCAGGCTGCTGCCGATAGCCCGCGACTGGTGGGGCAAGTTGGGCCGGGACACGCCCTGGCCGGACAACCTCGACGATTGGCTGGCGAAATGCCATTCCGCCGGCCAGACCAGGTCCACCGCCCTCATGCTGAAGTACGGCGCCAGCGACTGGAATGCCCTGCATCAGGACCTGTACGGCGAGTTGGTGTTCCCGCTTCAGGTGGTGATCAATTTAAGCGATCCCGACACCGATTACACCGGCGGCGAATTCCTGCTCGTCGAACAACGGCCCCGGGCGCAATCCCGTGGCACCGCAACACAATTGCCACAGGGGCACGGTTTCGCATTCACCACGCGGGATCGGCCGGTGCGGTCGGCGCGGGGTTGGTCAACGGCACCCGTGCGCCATGGTCTGTCAGTCGTCCGTTCCGGCGAACGCTATGCCATGGGGCTGATCTTTCACGACGCGGCGTGACCACCGCCGCCGTCCACTTCAAGATCAGGCAGCGGCATCCGGCAAAGCCGATGCGCCTCCTCGGCGGACAGGCCGAACAGCCTCAGCACGTTCTCGGTCACCTGATCTACGGCCCGCGCGTCGTCACGCTCGGGCTGGGCCTGCAGGAGTTGACCGAGGCCCAAAAGTGCGCCTCCGCTGACCGCCATCGCCAGTTCTGGATCTGTCACCCGAAACCGCCCGGCCGCGGCGGCGGCCGCGATGTCCCTCTTGCCGCGTGGTCCGAGTCCCCGGTCGGACGTGATCAAGGGCAGCCCATAGGCGAGCACGACACGGCCTTCTTCGGGCCGCCCCCGAAACAACCGCCCAGTCAGGCGGAAGCGGCAGGCAAACATTTCGGCAGGATCCTCGATCGATTCCGTCAGGTCGTCCACCATTGCCCCCTGGGCATCGAGGACTTCATTGACCGCCACCTGGAACAGCTGTTCCTTGCTATCGAAATGGTTGTAGAACGATCCGACGCCAACATCAGCGGCCTGGCTGATGTCCTGCACGGGCACGTTGAGTTTGCCGGCGGCGATGAAACTTTGCGCGGCCCTGATCAGCGCGGCGCGCGTGCGCTGCTTGCGACGTTCCAGGCGATTGGGTGACGTGCCGACGTCATCCACGTTCTGACCTCCCGCTTTTCGCCGATATGGCTGAGATCACAATAACTCAGTACTGAAGAATTCTTCAAAAG
Organism: Mycobacterium sp.; assembly: GCA_035569455.1. GTDB lineage: Bacteria > Actinomycetota > Actinomycetes > Mycobacteriales > Mycobacteriaceae > Mycobacterium. The sequence goes on from DATMMZ010000128.1 coordinate 1,460, forward strand.
CCTCTAACTGATGCTAGCTTCGCAAGTGAATTTATCTTCAACTACGTGTTCCGGGGGTTGCGATGGGGCCACTGACTAACACGGGACAGCAAGGAGACGCGCGGTGACGACGATTAAGTCCCACGAAAACGTCGGGATGTCGACCTACTTGTACCGGATGGGGCGCTGGGCGTTCCTGCGCCGCCGTTACGTAGTCGGGTTTTGGGTCGTAGTGGCGATCGGCATGGTCGCGCTGTCCGTTGTCGCAGGCGGTAAGACGGTCGACGACTACACGGTTCCAGGTCAATCCAAAGAAGCTGCTCAACTATTGAAAGAGAAGCTTCCTGCGTACTCGGGCGGACAGACGTTAGTGGTTTTTGCCGCCAAGGATCCGCATCGCGTCACCGACGGCCAGGCCCGTGCGGCCATTGAGGACTCGGTGCGCAACCTGATGGGGTCGCGGCAGGTCACCATTGTCGCCAATCCCTTTCAAACCAAAGCGATCTCACCCGACGGGCGTGTCGCGCTGGCGCCGGTGCAATGGAAGGTTGCAGCCGGGCGCGTCGACGACTCCGCCCTGAACGGCTTAAAGGACGCGGTCAGGCCCGCGATCAACGCCGGACTTCAAGTGGAATTCGGCGGCGAGGTCTATCCCGGGTCGCGTCTCGAAGTATCGGAGACGCCCGAAATCATGGGCATTGTAGTAGGTTTCATAATCTTGCTGGTGACCTTCGGCGCGTTGGTAGCGGCCGGGCTGCCCATAGTGACGGCGATCATCGGAGTGCTCATCAGTCTGATGGGAATCACGGCGCTAACGGCGGTGACCGACATCGCCTCGCCCACAATCTCGTTGGCGTTGATGCTCGGCCTTGCGTGCGGCATCGACTATGCGCTGTTCATCCTGTCCCGGTACCGGACGTATCTGCTGCAGAACATCGAGGCCGAAGAAGCCGCGGCGCTCGCGGTCGGCACGGCCGGCAGTTCCGTGGTGTTCGCTGCACTGACGGTCATCGTCGCGCTGTGCGGCCTTGCGGTCGTGGGCGTTTCATTCCTTACCGTGATGGGCCTGTGTGCCGCGGCCGCGGTCCTGATTGCGCTGCTGGTCGCGATCACTTTGCTGCCGGCGCTGCTCGGCTTCGCCGGCGACAAGGTCACCAACTTCCTGACCCCGATCCTCCACCCTGACCGGCCCGAGCGGGTCGCACTGATTGCCGCCACCGAGCCGCATCGCACCATGGGTGCTGCCTGGGCCCGATTCGTTGTCCGCTTCCGAATCCCATTGCTGATCCTTGGGATCGCGGTGATGGCGGTGATCGCACTGCCGGCTTCGCAGATGACATTGGGGCTGCCCAGCGGGAAAGACCGGCCGGCCGGCAACACCGCTCACAAGGCGTACGACCTAGTCGAGCGCAGCTTCGGCCCCGGATTCAACGCGCCGCTGGCGCTTGTCGTAGACACCAGCAACGTCACCAGCAAGGCCACGGGCAAGGCGGGCGACCCCCGCCAGACCGTCGGCGCCATCGCAGCGACGCTGCAGCGTGACCCCGGCGTCGCAGCGGTCTCCCCCGGGCCGAGTGGTAACGGTGTCGCGGTCCTACAGGTGATACCGAAGACCGGGCCGGACGCCAGCGCGACCAGCGACCTCGTGCACCGGATCCGCGACAACCGCGACATCGAAAATAGCTCCCCCACAAGGATTCTCGTTGGTGGACTGACCGCGCAGAACATGGACACATCCCACCGGCTGGCCAACGCACTGCCGGTGTTCTTCGTCGTGGTTGCCGGCCTGGCGCTGATCCTGCTGACGATCGCGTTCCGTGCCGTCGCCGTCCCGATCACATCGATCATCGGGTTCATGCTGTCGGTGCTCGCGGCATTCGGCGCCCAGGTGGCGGTGTTCCAATGGGGCTGGCTTGCCGACCTGCTCAAGGTGACGCCCGGCCAGACGGTGAGCTTCCTGCCGATCATCGTGCTCGCCGTCATCTTCGGGCTGTCCAGCGACTATGAGGTGTTCGTGGTGTCGCGGATCAAGGAGGTCTTCACCAAGACCAATGACGCGGTCGGTGCGGTCGAGCGAGGCACCGGCCTCAGTGCGCGGGTGGTCACCGCGGCCGCGCTGGTCATGTTCTTTGTCTTCGTCGCGTTCATCTCCACTACCGACCCTGTCGTCAAGGCGATCGCGTTCAGCCTTGCGGTCGGTGTGTTCCTCGACGCGTTCGTGGTTCGGCTTACCTTGGTGCCCGCGATCATGGCAGTCATCGGCAACAAGTTCTGGTTCCGCTCGAAGTGGTTCGACCGCTACGTTCCCGACCTCGACATCGAGGGCGAGCAGTTAGAACAGCGGCACGCGGTCTAGCCGAAGCAGACGACGCTGCGCGCCCCGTGCCCGGCGGCCATGTCGGTGAACGCCGTCTCGACGTCGTCGATGGCGATTCGCCGTGTCACCAGCGCCTCGAGGTCCAACTGGCCGCGTCGGGCGAGCTCGGCGAGCACCGGGATATCGCGGGCCGGGTCGCTGGCGCCGTAGACGCTGCCCTGGATCGTCTTGCCGTCGGTCATCAGCATCAGCGCGGGAAACGTCGCCTCTTCGGTGATGGCGGCGGCACCCACCAGGGTGACCCTGCCGCCGCGGCGGGTGGCGTCGTAAGCCGCGCGGATCGTGGCGGGCTTGCCCACCACCTCGATGCCGTGATCGACGCCGGCGCCGGCGGTGAGGTCACGCACGGCGCTGGCGACGTCGACCTCGCTCGCGTCGACGGTGTCCGTCGCGCCGTTGGCCACGGCGGTGGGAAGCTGGGCGGCCACGCGGTCGGCGGCGATGATCCGCGCCGCGCCGGCCAGCCGGGCCCCTTGGATCGCGGCCAAACCCACACCGCCGCAACCGATGACCAGCACGCTCTCCCCCGGGCGGACCGCTGCCGTGCGCATCACCGCACCGACCCCGGTGGTGACGCCGCAGCCCAGCAGCGCCGCCTGATCGAGCGGAAGCGACTTGTCGACCGGCACCACCGCCGCGGCCGGTAACAGCGTCTCTTCGGCCAGCGACCCGACACCCATTCCCGGCCACACGGGGCCGGCGCTCTCGGCGTACGGACCGCCATAGGCGTGGTCGTAGCCGTGCACGCACAGCTGGGCCTCGCCCCGCAGGCAATGCGGACAGGACCGGCACGGCACGATCCACGTCAGCACGACATGCTCACCCGGCTTGACGGTGGTGACGTCGTCGCCCACCTCGGTGACGATCCCTGCGCCCTCGTGGCCGAGTGTGCACGGCAACAGCGTCGGTATGGACCCGTTGCGCAGCGACAGGTCGCTGTGGCACACCCCGCTCGCGACAAGCCGAACCCGGACCTCGTGGCGGCCCAGGCGTCGCAGTTCGACGTCCTCGACCGCTGTTGGCTGCCCGACCTCGCGCAGCACGACCGCTTTCATGGGACCAAAACTGAGATCGGCGTCATAGCGACTTACGATGGCGGGACAACCGCACCGGGTCAAGGTTGGCCGAAAAAGTCGGGATGAGGAGACAGGCGATGACGGGATCGACGACGATCACGCGGGAAAGCCAAACCGCTGGCGAGGGCGCGGTTTTGACGATCGGCGGCGAGCCGCAGGCGGGCGCGGCCGGCAGCTATCCGATACACAATCCGGCCCGGCCGGCCGAGATCGTCGGCCACGCACCTGCCGCCGACCGCGCCCAGCTCGATGCCGCGGTGTCGGCGGCGCGGCGGGCAGCGCCGGGGTGGCGAGCGCTCAGCGTCGCCGAGCGAGCTGCCGCTTTCGCAGCCGCAGCGGCCACGGCCGCCGAGCAGCTGGCCGGACGGGATGGCGCGCGGCTGTACACCCGGGAGCACGGCAAGGTGCTCACCGAGGCGAATTTCGAGATCAGCACCGGACCGGGACTCGCCGCACTAATCGGGTCGATGGCCGAGGCGGCGCTCGCGCCCGAGCAGGTCGACCCCAACGCGGCCTACCCGCGGCTGCACCGGGAACCGTTCGGCGTGGCGGCGCTCGTGCTTCCCTTCAACTGGCCGCTCGCGCTGACGATAACGAAGCTCGCGTCGGCGCTGATCGCGGGCAACACCACGGTCGTCAAGGTGCCCCCGACCTGTCCACTCGCGGCGCTGGAGCTCGCCGGGGCACTGGCCGCCGCGCTGCCGCCGGGTGTGGTGAACGTCCTCGCGGGCCCGTGCAGCGAGCTCGCCCAGGCGTTGGTCACCCACCCGGGCATCGATCTCATCTCGCTGACCGGCGGCGTCGCCACCGGGCGTGCGGTGATGGCGGCGGCTGCGCCGCGGCTCACCCCGGTGTTGCTCGAGCTCGGCGGCAACGATGCCGCAATCATCGCGTCCGACATCACGGTCAGCGACGAGCTGGTGGAGCGGTTGGTGACGGCGACCTACACCACCGGCGGCCAGGTCTGCATGGCGATCAAACGGCTCTACGCCCCCACGGAACGGGTCGGCGAGCTGGCCGAGGCGGTGCTCGCGCGCTGCGAGCGGGAGGTGGTCGGCGACGGGCTTGCCGAGGAGACGACACTCGGGCCGCTGCACACCGCCGCTGGGCGCGACCGGGTAGCCGCGCTGGTCGCCGATGCCGAGGCACGCGGCGCGGCGGTGCGGACCGCGGGATGGATCCGCGACAAGGACGCCGACGCGGGGGGATACTTCGCGCTGCCTACCGTCGTCACCGATCTGGCCCCGGACTGGGCACTGGCCACCGACGAGCAGTTCGGCCCGGTGCTGCCGATCTTCGGCTACGACAGCATCGACGACGCCGTAACCGCCGCGAACGCAACCGAATTCGGGCTCACCGCATCGATCTGGACCGGTGACGACGCGCTCGCCGAGCGGGTCGCGGGGCAGCTGGTGGCGGGTACGGTCAGCGTCAACTGCCACGGCATGGCCGCGCAGGACCCGCGCCTGCCATTCGGCGGCTGCGGCCAGTCCGGCATTGGCCGCGAACTCGGCGTCGAGGGGATCCGGGCATTCACCCAGCCCCGGACGTTCGTCCGGCACCCGGTCCCGCGCTAGCGAGCCGCGTCGCTACATCGATGGCCGTAGCCCCGTCCAATGAGCGGATGATCGCCGGCGTCGCCGCCGCGTCCGTCTCACTCGGGGTAGCCCAGCTGGTGGGCATCCCGTTCGGTGCGCGAGCCGATGCGCGCACTGCGATCGGCTCGGTGGCCGTCGACCTGACACCGGGGCCCATCAAAGAGTGGGCGATTCAGACCTTGGGCTCGCTGGACAAACTCTTCGTGGCCGTCGTCGTGCTCGTGGTGATCGCTACGATCGCTGCAATCGCCGGAACCCTCGAGACTCGGCGCCGCCCGGTCGGCAGCGCTGCGATCGCCGCGGCGGGCGCCCTCGGATGCGCTGCAGTGCTGTCGCGGCAGGGTGCGACAGCACTCGACACGATCCCGACCATCGCGGGCGCAGCCTGCGGCGTAACGGCCCTACGTTTGCTCACCCGTCGCTTCTGGGCCGACCTGGGAGACCCGGAAGGCAGAGCCGACCACGACGCGGATGCCGGCAGGCGCCGGTTGGTCGTGTTCGCATTGCTCGGATTCGGAGTAGCCAGTGGAGCCTTGGGTGCGGTCATCACGCGGTTGGTGCATTCGGTGGCCGCTGACCGCGCCAGCTTCACACTTCCCAGACCGCGTACATCGGCGCCGCCAATACCTGCTGATGTGCAACCGAAAGGCGTTGCGCTACCGAGCTTTGTCACGGCCAGCGCCGACTTTTACCGGGTGGACACCGCACTCGTTGTTCCCCAACTCAGCCATGGCGACTGGCGGCTGCGCATCCACGGCATGGTGGACCGCGAAGCCACCTACAGCTTCGCAGACCTCGCCGACTTCGACGTCGTAGAAATGGTGACGACGTTAACCTGCGTGTCGAATCCCGTTGGAGGCAAACTAATTTCGACGGGTGTCTGGACAGGCTACCGGGTAGCTGATCTGCTGGCGGTGGCCGGTGTGCACGCGAACGCCGATATGGTGCTCTCGACGTCGATCGATGGATTCACCGCCGGCACGCCGGTGGAGGCGCTCACCGATGGCCGCGACGCACTCCTGGCGGTCGGCCTCAACGGTCAGCCGCTGCCGATCGAGCATGGCTATCCGGCCCGGCTGGTAGTACCCGGGCTCTACGGGTACGTGTCGGCCACCAAGTGGGTCGTCGAGATGGAGCTGACCCGCTTCGACAGAGCAGAGGCGTACTGGACGCGCCAGGGCTGGGCACCGCGTGGACCCATCAAGACCGAGTCGCGGATCGACGTGCCGAAACGCGGTCAGCAGGTGCCGATGGGGCCCGTGGTGTTTGGCGGTGTCGCGTGGGCGCAGAATCGTGGCGTGCGGGCTGTGGAGATCCTCATCGACGATGGCGCGTGGCAGCCCGCGCAACAGGGCGCGAGCTATTCCAACCAGACCTGGCGGTTGTGGAGCTTCCCCTGGCAGGCGAAAAGCCCTGGCAAACACACCATCACCGTGCGTGCCACCGACAACACCGGAGCTGCCCAAACTGCAGATCAGGTTGGTACCGTCCCAGACGGAGCCACCGGCTGGCACACGGTGGACTTCACCGTGGCGGAGACATGAAGCACTATTTCGACGAAAGTTTCCGCCAGCTGAATACCGCGATCACGATGCCGATCAGCACCGTGATCGGACCAATGATGGACCAGGTCGTGGTGTTGCTCATCGGGCTGCCACCAAGCACTCCGAATCCCTGCAACGCCCAGATCAGACCGAACATCGCGACGAGCACCCCGAACGCGAGGGTAACGACGAAAGCCCTTCTCATAAGGCGATGCTACGTGCCGGATTGGGGATGTCGCGCCTTGACCCAGCAGACCGCGCGGGCCATGGCTGATTCCAAGGATTTCATCGCTTCGCTGATCCGGACCGGCCCCTCCACCTCGACAGACACTGGTTAGAAGCACGGCGACCTGGATATTCTCACTTCTGCCATGACACATCGAGCGGACCCCTCGGGCGATGGAGCAGCACGTTCACTGACGGCCGGGCCCCGGCATCGCCCGCACCGCAACCACTCGACGGCCGGCGCCAAGGTACTCGCCGCGCTGGTGTCGGCGGTTGTGGTTGTCGTCACCGGCATTGGGTGGATCGCCTATCGCGCTGTCTCGGCCGGCATCACCACGTCTGATGCGTTGGCCGGTGAACCGGCATCGACCGGAAGTGAGCAAAACATCCTGATCATGGGGCTGGACACCCGTCGCGACCAGAGGGGCCGGCCCCTGCCGCCAGATATCTATGACGCGATGCATGCGGGCGGTGAAGACTCCGGCGACGGCGACGCCGACGCGCTCATGGTGGTGCACCTGCCCGCTGGGGACGCCCCGGCCACGGCGATCTCAATTCCCCGCGACGACTATGTCGAGCTGGCCGGATGCACGGACTCGGATTGCCGCGGCAAGATCAAGGAAGCCTACAGCCTCGCCTACCAGCGCGTGATCGACCGCCGCGGCTCCGCCAACCTGCAATCCAATCCAGCCTCGCCTGAAGGGCAAGACTCCGCGGCGCAAGAACAGGCGGCGCGCGAGGCTGGCCGCAAGGCCGAGATCAGCACGGTCAAGCGTCTGTTGCAAATCCCGATCGACCACTTCATTGAAGTCAGCTTGGTGGGGTTCTTTCAGATCGCCCGGGTGGTCGAACCCATCACCGTGTGCCTGAACGAGGACACCGCGGATCCCTACTACTCGGGCGCGGACTTTCATCAAGGCAACCAGCAGATTAGTGCAGCCCAGGCGATGGCGTTCGTTCGGCAACGCCGCGACGCCAACGATGCGTTGTTCACCGACCTTGATCGAACCCGCCGCCAACAGGCCTTCATCGTCTCGGTGGTCCGTGCGCTGCGCCGCAACGGGGCGTTGTCGACCCCTACGCGACTGCGCGCCCTGCTGGACGTCGCCAAGCAAAACGTCGCCGTTGACGCTGGTTTCGACCTGGAGGACTTCGCGCGAAACGCGTCGGCGTTGCCCAACAGACCGGTCATGCTATACACGCTGCCGGTCACCAGTTTCGGCGAAATCTCGAACGGTGCGTATGTCAATTTCATCGACGTACCCACCATCCGCTCCGTCGTGCACAGCCTGGTGGCGTCCGATTCGTCCGTGGCAGCCTCGACCAGCAGCACCAGCGCAGCAGCGCAACCACGCGACGGCGCAGCACCCACCGCAGGCAGCGTCGCGCTCGACGTGGTCAATGCCTCGGGCAGGCAAGGCGAGGCCGCGGAGCTCGAAATGTCCTTAGCGACAGGGCTATTTACCGAGGGGGCGGTCAGCACCGCCGACTCCACCAGCCAGACGAGCACCATCGCCTACGGGCGCGGCGCGAAGACAGCCGCCGCCGGGCTCGCCGATGAATTCGGCATAAGTGCCACCGCGTCCGACAGCGTTGCCCGCAACACGGTGCGACTGATTGTCGGGACCGATTTCTCCCGGTTTGGCGATCTCAATCGCACGTCGGCATCGCAGGCCACAACCGCCGTCGCGCCCGTCACCACGGTGCCGGCCACCGGCACCGGCACAAAAGAACCGACACCTACCAACCTCACGCGGATGACCGCCGATGACATTCCCTGCGTGAAATGACAAGGCCCCTCCCGGGACGCGAAGGGGCAAGCCGGTCTCTGAGGTCAACTTTGTATTGATTGCATTGATAACCCTAAAAGGCCCCAAAAATGATTGACAGCGGCCGAAAACCGACGATAGTCGTCAAGTATGGCGCTGCTGCCAGACCCTGATCCCCGGCAGCGACAGCATGTCCTCATCTCGGTCGACGACCATGTCATCGAGCCACCCGATATGTTCGCCGGCCGGCTTCCCGCCGCGTTGGCCGACCGCGCGCCGAGGGTCGTCGAGTCCGACGACGGGCGCCAGGTGTGGCGGTATGAGGACCGGGAGTACCCGAATATCGGGCTCAACGCGGTGATCGGACGGCCGCACGAGGAATGGAGCATGGAAGCCGCCCGGTTCGACGAAATGCGGCGTGGCTGTTGGGACATCGACGCCCGGATCGCTGACATGGACCTGGCGGGCATCTGGGCGTCGTTGAACTTCCCATCGCTGATTGCCGGTTTCGCGGGGACGGTGTTCTGGAAGAGCGACAACCCGGAGCTGGGGCTGGCCACGCTGCGGGCGTGGAACGACTGGCACCTCGAGGTGTGGGCCGGCAGCTACCCGGAGCGGATCATCCCGTTGCAGCTGCCGTGGCTGGCCGATCCGCTGCTAGCGCCCGAGGAGATCCGCCGTAACGCAGCGCGCGGCTTCAAGGCGGTGAGCTTCCCCGAGTTGCCCGCCCAATGTGGAATTCCGAGCCTGCACAGCGGCGTGTGGGATCCGTTCTTCGCCGCCTGCGAGGAGACGGGCACCGTCGTGTGCCTGCACACGGGTTCGGCGCAGTGGGCGCCGATCCCCGCTCCGGATACCCCATTTGAGACCATCACCACGCTGTTCCCGGTCAACGGACTGATCGCCTGCGCGGACATGCTGTGGTCCGGCATACCGGTGCGGTTTCCGCGGCTGAACATCACGCTGGCCGAAGGCGGACTCGGCTGGGCGGCGATGCTCGGCGACCGCGCCGATTTTGTTCTGGCACACTCCGCTTCGGGCAACGAGGGCGGGGCGTGGAAGAGCGACCTGCTGCCCAGCCAGGTGCTGCGACGCAACTTCTGGTTCTGCTCGATCGACGACCCGCACGCGTTTGGCGCGCTGGACGCGATCGGGGCCGACCACATCCTCGTCGAAAGCGACTATCCGCACGCCGACTCGACCTGGCCAGACACCCAGCAGGTGGTGGCGCGCAATGTCGCCGGCCTGTCGGCGGAGGACGCCGCCCGGATCACCCACCGCAACGCCGCACAACTGTTCCGCCACCCGCTGCCGGACGCCGAGTGGCTGGCCATGTCTGCGGCCACAGTGTAGGAGGCCACGTGCTCGACCTGTTGATACGCGATGCCGAAATCATCGACGGCACAGGCGCGCCCGCGCGCCATGGCGACGTCGGCGTCAGTAACGGACGGATCGCCGCGGTCGGCCGGGTAGCTGACGTCGCGGCGAGGACGGTGGACGCGGACGGGTTGACGCTGGCGCCGGGCTTCGTCGACCTGCACACCCATTACGACGCGCAGCTGTTCTGGGACCCGACCGCGAGCCCGTCGGTGCAGCACGGGGTCACCACCGTCTTCGGCGGCAACTGTGGCTTCACGCTGGCACCCGCGACATCCGACCAACACGACTACCTCACCCGCATGCTGGCGCGGGTCGAAGGGATGCCGCTTGACGCGCTGCGGGCCGGCCTCGACTGGGGATGGTCATCATTCGGTGACTGGCTCGCCCGCCTCGACGGCCGCATCGCCATCAATGCCGGCTTCTTGGTTGGACATTCGGCACTTCGGTTGGCGGCGATGGGCAGCGATGCCGTCGGCGGCGATGCGAGCCCGGAGCAGATCGAGCGGATGGTCGCGCTGCTTCATGACGCACTGGGCGCCGGCGCGCTCGGGCTGTCGACTTCGCAGTCGCCGACCCACAACGATGGTTCCGGGCAGCCGGTACCGTCCCGCAGCGCGTCGCGGGAGGAACTGGTTTCCCTGGCGGCCGGCCTCCGCGACCATCCGGGCACCACGCTCGAGGCGATCATCGCCGGCTGCCTGTCGGGCTTCACCGACGACGACATCGCGCTGCTCACCGACATGTCGGTTGCCGCCGACCGACCGCTGAACTGGAACCTGCTGGGCGTCTCGGCGGCGAACCCCGGTGGGCACGAGCGGCAGCTACGGGCCTGGGAAGTCGCCTCCCAACGCGGTGGCCGGGTGGTGGCGCTCACCTTGCCGCAAGCCATGAAGATCCGGCTGTCATTCCTCTCCGGCTTCGTGCTCGACGGGCTGCCGGGTTGGCGGGACACAATGCATCTGCCGGTGCCCGAGCGGCTGGCCGCGCTCGCCGACCCCGAGGTTCGTCGCCGGCTCTCCGAGGGTGCGTCCTCGAAGGAGGCGGGCATGTTGCGCGGCCTGGCGCAGTGGGACCGGTTGATCATCGCCGAGACATTCGCCGCCGGGAACGCCGGCGCGACCGGCCGCACCGTCGGTGAGGTCGCCGCCGCCCGGGGTGGCGAGCCGTTCGACACGTTGCTGGACATCGTGATCGCCGACGAGCTGCGCACCGGGCTCACCCCGCCGCTCACCGGCGATGACGCCGCCGACTGGCGCATGCGCGCCGAGGTGTGGCGCCACCCGGGTGCGGTGATCGGCGGCTCCGACGCCGGCGCCCACCTCGACATGATGTGCGGCGCGGTCTACACGACGTCGCTGCTGGGCAAGGGTGTTCGCGAGCACCAGGTGGTAACGCTCGAGGAGGCTGTCCGGTTGGTGACCGACGCGCCGGCCCGGTTCTACGGGCTGACCGAACGCGGCCGGATCGCGCCCGGCTGGCACGCCGATCTGGTGCTGTTCGACCCGGCGACCATCGGCCACGGGCCAGAACGCACCCGGTACGACCTTCCTTCTGGGGCGCCCCGGTTGGTCGCCGACGCCCAGGGCATCACCTCGGTGCTGGTCAGTGGTGTCGAGGTATGTCGCGACGGCGCCGCCACCGGTGCCATGCCCGGCACCGTGTTGCGGTCCGGACGCGATACCGAGACGGTGTCGGCCAGCGCGCGCTGATGACCGACCCGGCTGTCGAGTTCGACCCGGCGGAGTTGCAGGGCGGGCTGCTCATGCAGGTCGAAAACGTGCACGAGCGGCTGCGCGAGGCGCGAGCCAAACACCGGGTGATGAGGGGAAATCCCTTCGCCGAGAACAGCTCTCATCAGGCTGGTGACCTCGGGGTGACAGTGCTCGGGTACGACGAGTGCCAGACCGTTCTCACTCACCCGGACACCTTCTCGTCGTCGATCTACGACCAGATCATGGGCCCCGTCATGGGCCGCACCCTCCTCGAACTCGAGGGAGCCAAACATCGGGCCAGCCGGGCCCTGGTGTCGCCGTCTTTCCGCTCGGCGCTGCTTCAGCGGTGGCGCAGTGAGCTGATGGAGGTGGTGGTCCATGAGCTCATCGACCGGTTCGCGCCGCGCGGACGGGCCGAGCTGGCCCGCGAGTTCACCTTCGCATTTCCGGTCCAGGTCATCGCGCGGATCATGGGCCTGCCGCGGCGGGATTACCTGCGCTTCCAGCGGCTGTCGATCGAGTTGCTCAATGTGGTCTACGACTGGGATTGCGGGATCGCCGCATCCGCCTCGCTGAAGACCTACTTCAAGGACGTCCTCGCGCAGCGACGGCGTAACCCGCAGGACGACCTGATCAGCACGCTGGCGGAGTCGGAGATAGACGGCGTGCGGCTGACCGACGACGAGATCTTCGCATTCTTGCTGCTGATCCTGCCCGCAGGAGTCGAGACGACCTACCGCGCCTCGGGCAACCTGCTGGTGGCCCTGCTCACCGAGCCGGCGCTGTGGGACGCGCTGCGCGAGGATCGCGGCATGCTCCGCGGCGCCTTCGAGGAGGCGTTGCGCTGGGAGCCCCCGATCACGACGGTGGTGCGCCGGGCGGTCCTCGATTGCGAGCTGGGCGGGGTCGCGATGCCGGCGGGTACGCACGTCAGTGTCAGCGTCGCGGCCGCCAACCGGGACCCGATGCGTTACCCGGACCCGGACCGCTTCGATCCCACCCGCAAGAACATCGCGCACCTGACGTTCGGCGGCGGGCCGCACCTGTGCCTGGGCATGCACCTTGCCCGGATGGAGGCGACGGTGGCAATCAACGCGCTGCTCGACCGGCTGCCAGACCTGCGGCTGGACTCGAGTGCTGCGCCGCCGCAAGTCGTGGGGGTGGCGTTCCGCTCGCCGGCGGCGTTGCCGGTCGAGTTCACGCCCGTTTGACCGGATTGACCGGAGCTCGGGTCTACTTGCGGGCGAGCGCATGCCATGCCATCTCGGCAATGGCCGCGCAGTAGTCGTCGTCGACCGCGGCATCAGAGTACAAAGCACGAATGTTCAGCGGCGCCAACACAAGCTGCACCGCAGCCAATGTGTTCACACCCTCGCGCAGTTCGCCACGCTCCCTGGCCCGATCCACGACCGAGCGCACAATAGCGAACTGCGCCCGCCAGAACATCATTCGGGTCTCGTCGTCGTGATGCCCACGACGGTCCATGACCAACGCCCGCAGGTAGGTGCGGCCGACCTCGGTGTTGATTCGATCGGTCAGATTCCGGGCCAACGCCGCTAAGTCTCCGCGCAACGAGCCGGTGTCGGTTGCCGAACTCCAGGTCTCGACATCAGCGAGAGCCCCATCGACGATCAGTCGTTGACGATTACCCCAGTAACGGTAGACCATCGCCGCATCGAGGTTGTGGCGCTCCGCCAAGGCCTCCACGCTGAACCGCTCGACACCCCAGCGGGTCAACTCGTCGAGGACTGCCGGCATCACCCGCGCGCGGATGTCCGCAGGAACGGCGTCCGGCGACTCATCGGGTGATTGAGACGGCTGCATCGATGTCTCCTCGCCACCTAAAGATAGCCGGTCTGGTTCACCAGGCGCACCGAAGACGCCCCATCGGAATAGAACTCGGCGATGCTGAGCGACGCCAGGTCAAGATGCAACCGGTAGAGGATGCCGGGCCCGGCATCCAACGCCAAGCGCAGCAGGGTCTTGATCGGCGTGACATGCGACACCACCAGCACCGTCGCGCCTTGGTGTCCGTCGATGATCCGGTCACGTGCCTTGCACACCCGCGTAAGCACATCGTCGAAGCTTTCACCGTCCGGCGGCGTCACACTGGTGTCGCGCAGCCAGCGACGATGTAGCTCGGGATCGCGTGCGGCGGCTTCTGCGAACGTCAACCCCTCCCAGGCGCCGAAGTCGGTCTCGATCAAGTCGTCGTCGGCGGTCACATCCAAGCCCAGCGCCTTGGCGGCCGTCGCCGCGGTGTCGTAGGCCCGTTGCAGCGGCGAGGAGAGCACTGCAGCGATCCCGCCGCGCTGCGCCAGATATCGCGCCGCCGCTTCAGCCTGCCGCCGGCCAAGTTCAGTGAGTGCTGGGTTGCCGCGCCCGGAATAGCGGCGTTCCACCGACAATTCGGTCTGTCCGTGTCGCAGCAATAGCAGCCTGGTCGGCGTACCGCGCGCGCCAGTCCAGCCCGGTGCTGCCGGGGTTTGGGGCGCAACGGCTTTGGCGGGATGGGCAACCGGCGCCGCAACCGGCAGCGTGGAGTTCTCGGCCTCGCCACTGACCCCGGCCGCAGCGTCCATCGCCTCGTTGGCCAACCGATCGGCGTGCGAGTTACGTTCCCGCGGGAGCCACGTGTAGCTGATCCGCCCCAACCGCGACGCCGACGTCCGGGCCTGGGCGTGCAGCGCGACCAGGTCGGGGTGCTTGACTTTCCACCGCCCGGACATCTGCTCGACCACCAGCTTGGAATCCATGAAGACCGCGGCCTCGGTGGCGCCCAGTTTCACGGCATCGTCCAAACCGGCTATCAGGCCTCGGTATTCGGCGACGTTGTTGGTCGCATGGCCAATGGCCTGCTTGGTCTCCGCCAACACCGTTGAGCGGTCCGCGTCCCACACCACCGCACCGTATCCGGCCGGGCCGGGGTTGCCGCGCGACCCGCCGTCGGCTTCGACGACAACCTTCACTGTTCGAATACCTTGACCCGCAACAGGATCGCGCCGCACTCCGGGCACCGCACCACCTCGTCTTCGGCGGCCGCCGAGATCTGGGCCAGTTCGCCGCGGCCAATCTCGATCCGGCAGGCGCCGCACCGATGCCCCTGCAATTGCCCGGCGCCCGGCCCTCCCCCGGCACGCTGTCGTTCGTAGAGGGCAGAAAGGGCGGGGTCCAGTGACGCGGTCAGTGCGTCGCGCTGCGATGAATGAAGCTGGCGGGTCTGCTCGATTTCGCCAAGTGCGGTGTCGAGGGCCTGCTGAGCAGTAGCGAGCTCCGCCTCCAGCGCCTCGATGGCGCTCAACTCGGCAGCCAGTTGGGCCTGCAGCTCCTCCCGGCGCTCCATCACGTCGAGCAGGGAATCCTCCAGGCTGGTCTGACGGCGTATCAGTGTCTCCAGCTCGTGCTGTAGATCTGACAATTGCTTTGCGTCGGTCGCACCCGACTTGAGCCACGACCGGTCCCGCTGCTCGCGCTGGCGCACCGCCTCGATCTCGGACTCAAATCGCGACACCTGGGCGTCCAAGTCCTCCATAGTGATTCGAACCGCGGCCAGCCGGTCGCCGGCGGAGTTGTATTCGACCTGCATCCGCTCATAGGCCTCCCGCTGCGGCAGATGAGTGGCCCGGTGCGCGATCCGAGACAACTCGGCATCCAGCTTCGACAACTCCAGTAGCGAACGTTGCTGTGTTACTTCGGCTTTCATCACTGATATCTCCAAATTTCGTTGCCAAGATGCCCCATATTCCAAGGATCAGTGCGCAGGGTGCACACACGCACCGGCAACTCCGTACCGAAACGGGACCGCACTACGTCGGCGGCCTGGTCGCACCAGGGGAATTCGCTTGCCCAATGCGCGACGTCGATCAGGGCGACATTTGATGCCCGGCGATGCTCGTCGGCCGGATGGTGCCGCAGATCGGCTGTGACGTACGCCTGCACGTCAGAGTTGGCGGCGATGCCGAGCAGCGAATCCCCGGCGCCACCGCACACCGCCACCCTCGACACCAGCATGTCGGGGTCCCCCGCGGCGCGCACTCCCCACGATGTCTGCGGTAACGCGGTGCCGACCCGGGAGACGAAGGTGCTCAGCGGTTCGGGTTGTGCCAGCGTGCCGATGCGCCCCAACCCCGCCTCGGCAGGCACGGGCACCAGCGCGAAGATGTCGAACGCCGGCTCTTCGTACGGATGGGCGGCCCGCATGGCCGCCAACACAGCGGCCCGTGCTCGCGTGGGCGCGACGACCTCGAACCGGTCTTCGGTCACCCGCTCGACGGTACCGACGCTGCCAATCGCGGGTGATGCGCCGTCGTGCGGCAGGAACTGCCCGATACCGCTGACGCTCCAGCTGCAGTGCGAATAGTCGCCGATGTGGCCGGCGCCGGCCGCAAACACGGCCTCCTGCACCGCTTCTGCGTGCTCGGCCGGCACATAGATGACCCACTTGTCCAGATCCGCCGCACCCGACAGCGGCTCGAGCACAGCTTCGACGGTGAGGCCGAGGACGTGGGCCAGCGCATCGGACACGCCCGGTGACGCGGAGTCGGCGTTGGTGTGCGCGGTGAACAATGAACGCCCGGTTCGGATCAAGCGGTGCACCAACGCCCCCTTCGGAGTGCTGGCCGCAACGGTATCGACCCCGCGCAACAGCAACGGATGATGGGCCAGTAGCAGGCCGGCGTCGGGAACTTCTTCGACGACCGCCGGCGTGGCGTCGACCGCGATGGTTACCGAGTCCAGCACATCGGCGGGGTCACCGCACACCAGGCCGACCGAATCCCACGACTCGGCAAGCCGCGGCGGGTAGGCCTCATCCAGCACCTCGATGACGTCGGCCAGGCGCACGCTCACCGCAGCACCTCGGCAATCGCCTGCGAGATGGCTTGGACCAGCAGCGGCCACTCCCGGCGCACCGCGACCCGCAAGTACCGCTCGTCCAGGCCAACGAACGTATCACAGCGGCGAATAGCAATCCCCTTATTCTGCAAGCTGTTTCGGATGTGAACGGCGTCCGGCCTGCGGAATAACACGAACGGAGCCCGGCCCTCGACCACGTCGGCGCCCACCGATGACAGACCGACCACCATATCCGTGCGCAACTCCGCCAGCCGCACCGCGTCGGCGGCTGCGTCGGCGACGGCTTCTGCGGCACAGCACGCCGCGATGGCCGTGAGTTGCAATGTTCCCACCGGCCAGTGCGCGCGGCGGGCGCTCAACCGCGCCAGCACCTCTGGCGAGCCAAGGGCGTAGCCCACCCGCAGTCCGGCCAGCGACCACGTCTTGGTCAAGCTGCGCAACACGAGCACGTCGGACAGCGAGTCCCCGGCCAGTGACTCCGGTTCGCCGGGAACCGAATCGGCGAACGCCTCGTCGACCACCAGAAGCCGTCCGGGCCGGCGCAACGCGAGGAGCTGCTCGCGCGGGTGCAGCACCGAGGTGGGGTTGGTCGGATTGCCGACCACGACAAGGTCGGCGTCGTCGGGCACGTGCGCACCGTCGAGGCCGAACGGCGACTCGAGCACGACATGATGCACCGGAACTCCGGCCGCGCTCAGTGCCAACGCCGGCTCGGTGAAGGAGGGCGCGACGACGGCCGCCCGCGCCGGACGCAGGTTGGGTAACAACGCGAACGCTTCTGCCGCCCCGGCCAGCGGCAGTACCTCCTCGCGGGATCGGCAGTGCCTTTCAGCGACCGCGTCTTGTGCCCGGCGCACGTCGTCGGCGCTGGGGTAGTGCGCGAGATCCGGGAGTCGCGCGGCCAGCCGTTGCATCAGCCATTCCGGCGGTTGTACGTCGCGGACGTTGACGGCGAAATCCAGCACGCCGGGCGTCACGGACTGATCACCGTGATAGCCCAAACTCGCCATCCGTGAAACACTAGTGCGCCGCCGCGCAGCCGATCACGGGACCGCTACATCCAGATCGCGGCGGCCTCCACGAACGCGGACGAAACGGATTCGAAATGAAGCTTGCTTCGTTCGATGGGCCCGCCGGACGCCGTGTCGGCATCGTTGACGGCGATGAGATCGTCGACCTGACGGCTGCGGATCCCTCGCTGGCAACCATGACGGATCTCTTGCAGCGCGGACCCCAAGCGGCATCCGGCAATTCCTCATCGGCGCCGCGTTTGCCGTTGTCAAGCGTGAAGCTTGCCGCGCCTGTGCCTCGCCCGCCGAAGTTCCTGGCGATCGGCTACAACAATCCCCAACATCTCGAAGAAACGAATACCCCGCGCCCGACCCGGCAGGTTTGGTTCAACAAACAGCAGAGCTGCATCGTCGGTCCAGGCGACGGCGTCTGGATCCCCCGGATCGCTCCCGACGAGGTCGACTACGAAGGCGAGCTGGGGATGGTGATCGGTCGACGGTGCAAGAACGTGCCCAACGACAAGGCCGCCGTGCTCGATGTAATCGCCGGATTCACGATCGTCAACGACGTGAGCGTTCGCGATTGGCAAGCGCTCGAGCCCGGGATGGTGGTGAGCAAGTCCTTCGACACTCACGGCCCGATCGGTCCGTGGATCGTGACCCCCGACGAGATCGGCGACCCCATGGACCTGGGTCTGCGTACCTACGTCAACGACGACCTCCGACAGGATGGACGCACTTCAGACATGATTTTCGACATCTACGAACAGGTGTCCTACCTCTCCAGCGCCTTCACCCTTGAAGTTGGTGACGTTCTATCGACCGGCACGCCCAGCGGTATCGCCTGGCGCCGACCCGGCATGTACCTCAAGCCAGGCGATATCGTGCGGGTCGAGATCGACAAGATCGGAGTCCTGGAGAATCCCGTCATCGCAGAGCCCAGCCTCGGCGGCTGAACGCAGACGATTGCTGAGCTGAACCCTGCGGTCGAAATCAGACGAAACGCTGAATGAATCGCAGGGCGATATCGGCGACGTCCTTCCATCCGTCGTCGATGACCAGCGAGTGGCCGCGGCCCGGGATGTGCTCAATCTCGGTGATACCCGGGTTGTGCTTGGACTGGATCTTGAAGGTGGCCTCGGTGATCGCCGGCGGTATCGTGTGGTCGCCGTCGCCGGCGATAACGAGCAGTGGACCGCGATTGGGATTTTTGGAGTCCACCCGGGTCTCGCTGAAAGGGTTGAAATTCGCAATCGCCGCCTGAAAGAGCGGCGCGGCCGGTGCCGGTACGTGGAAAGTTCCGTGCAGTTCTTTGGCTTCGGCGTCGTCGAGGTTGTTGGCCCAGCCGTATTTGAACTGTTCCAAAGTCAGCGCGATCGACTTGCCGTAGTTGGTGGGGTTTGCCAGGACCGGGAATGCGGATCTCAGCGACGAGATAGGCAGCGGCAGAATACCTCTGAACGGAGCGTTATCGATCGTTACCGTCGCCGCGGACGAACCCGAGCCGGCGATTTTCTGTGCTATCAAGCCACCGAAGGAATGACCGATCACCGCCGGCTTCTTATCCAGCTGCGCGATGGCGTCCAGGTAGTGATCGGTGACACCTTGAACGGTCTTGCGCGCAAACACTTCTGGATGAGCGAAAGCCTCCTCGACAGTGGCGGGATCGTCGGGCCAGCCAGGCGCCACGGTCGTGTAGCCGTTGGCTTCGAACAAGTCGCGCCAGCGTTGCCAGCTGCTGGAAAGCAGCCACAGACCATGCACGAACACCACCGGAGTTAGTCCTGAGGCGTTCGCCCGTTCGATCTCCGCCTCTTCCCAGGGGGCGATAGTGCTAGTCGCGGTGTCGGCCATGATTTTTCCTTCTGGTGTAGTGGTTTAGCTGCTCATGCGGTCACGGCCTGGACAGAAGGCGCCACCTGGCATTGATTACCGACGCATCACATATCAGGCGACTTAGAGCTGCGACGGATTACGCTCCGCGCGAGCCTACCAACTCGGCGAACAATAGGTTATAGTCGGCATCCGCCGTCCTGACGAACACGCCGCGCGTTCCGCCAACTGCCCATGCGTCTACACAATTCCGAGTTCTATGTAATCACTTGTCATACGTGCGAAAGCTATGTCATGAAACCTGTTGTCAGCCAGAATAAGAATCCCCCAGAAGTGAATTAACTGATCCGCCAAGGTTCAAAAAAAGGCAACCGCGGACAATGCTTGACCGCGTTGTGTGACGCAGCGCACTGACCCGCGCAATGAGAGCGAGGACGTGCCGAGCTCCGCGGAACCGCGCAGACCGGGTCAGAACCGCCGACAGCCGCCGGCGCCCGTGATCGTCTAACCCTGTGCCTGGCGGCTTGTCCAACCACCCCATCACCGACAATGGGATCGTGACCAACACCATCGGCGTGCCGCAGCTGGTGATCTTCGATCTCGACGGCACCCTCACCGACTCCGCGGAAGGGATCGTCGCCAGCTTCCTGCACGCGCTCAGCCACGTCGGTGCCCCGG